>CAZEGG010000076.1:0-11944 GCA_964511755.1 uncultured Desulfobacteraceae bacterium
TCAATGCCCAAAAAGAGATACAGGTGAGCAGCATGTGCACGGTATTCGCTGAATCGGAGGTGACGTCACTCCTGGCAAAGGGAGAGAACCGGCGCGATATCGCCCTGGCCCTCCATCGCTCGGTTGTGCGCCGAGCGGCCGGTATGCTCAAAAGAGTTGCCGTTACGGACGCGGTTCTTTTCGCAGGCGGTGTTGCGCTCAATCCCTGCATGGTGCAAATCCTGCGGGAGGTCACGGGCAGAAAGATCGTTGTTCCTGACAATCCCCAAATGCTCGGCGCTCTGGGTGCAGCGCTCATAGCATCGGGATAGTCGAACTGCGGAGACGTTGGACTCCTCCAAAAAAGCTCCTCTCACGCCTTCCCACACCCAAAATTTGGTTCATCCGCTTCCTGGGCTCTCAGAAGTTCAGGAATTGATTCAATTCCATACGGGATAGAACCCTATCCCCCACCTCTGAACCTTGTACCAGCCTACGAGTACCAAAAAACCGTATGAGCCGGGAAATTGCACGATGGATTTGTGTTTCTGACTCGGCATGTGTTATTTTAGCCTATAGTTTCGATCCTGTTCTGCATCAGCACGCGTCTTCTCCCGCAGAGCATGAGGGATCATGAGACGCCCCGAGATGGGCTCAGGGCTGAGCACCACGCTGACACGAAGGGCCGAGAGGAGAAATAATGCGCAAATATGGCATTTTCGGTGCGGGCAATATCGGTTGCTACGTGGGCGGAAAGCTGGCAGCTGCAGGAATTCCAACTACCATGGTCGGACGGGAGCCTCTAATGGCGGAAGCCCGCGCCAACGGCATCACGCTGAAAGATGTGAACGGCAACGAGTCCTGCGTGATGCCTTCGGCGTTTTCCGCCGGGGAAGGTCCTGAGCTCCTTGGGGACGCAGAGACGGTCTTTGTGTGTGTCAAGAGCACAGGGACGCCGGAGGCGGCAAAAATTCTGCGTTCCACCCTCCCCTCCCGGTGTGTCGTGATTTCGTTTCAGAACGGCCTGCGCAACACCGCCGTGCTTCGCGAGGGGTTGTTCGGGAGAACCGTGCTCGGCGGCATAGTCAGCTTCAATGTTGTCCGCCGTCCAGGTCCGGTTTTTCATCAGGCGACCAGCGGCCCGCTCATGATCGAGGCCGGACCCGGTGCCGAGGATGCGGCGAGTACATTGCGGAGTGCGGGATTCGAGGTCGAGGTACGGTCGGACTTTGTTGAAGTTCAGTGGACCAAACTGTTATTGAATCTGAACAACGCCGTCAACGCCCTTTCCGGGGTCCCGCTGAAGGCCCAGCTGTCGCAACGGGGGTATCGGCTGATTTTTGCGGCTGCGCAGCGGGAAGCGCTGGCTGCATTGAAAAAGGCCGGGATTAGAACCGTGAGTTTCGGTCGCCTGATTCCACGGCTGACGCCCATTGGCCTGCGCCTGCCCGACTTCCTCTTCTTTGCGGTGGCCAGGGCCATGGTAGAGATCGACCCGGAAGCCCGATCCTCCATGGCCGAGGACCTGGAGCGCGGACGAAAGACGGAGATTGATCACCTGAACGGTGAAGTGGTGCGCCTGGCTGATGAAGAGGGTGTTCCGGCGCCGGTGAACCGAAGGCTGGTTGAACTCATAAAGGCCGCCGAACGTGCCGGGAAGGGCTCGCCCCGATTCAGCGCTGCGGAACTGACCGCAAGGGTAGCAGGGTAGTGGTGAGCAATCCGGAGCAAGATTATGAAGACTCGATGTGAATGGTGTGGCAGCGACCCTTTATATGTCGCATACCACGATACGGAATGGGGAGTCCCCGTTCACGACGATCAACGCCTCTTTGAAACCCTCATCCTCCAGGGCGCGCAAGCGGGCCTGAGCTGGTTGACGATCCTCAGGAAACGGGAGAATTACCGGAGGGCATTCGACGGCTTTCAAGTGAAGAGCGTCGCTGCCTATTCGAAAAGAGATGTGCAGCGCCTGCTGAACGATCCGGGTATTGTGCGGAATCGCCTGAAAATAGAGTCTGCCGTCAGAAACGCACACGCGGTGCTGGAGATTCAGGAGAAATACGGGTCACTTGACGATTTTATCTGGCGCTACGTGGACCATACTCCGAGACAAAACGCATGGGAATCCATCTCGAAACTTCCGGCCAGGACCGAGCAGTCCGACAGGATGAGCAGCGATCTGAAGAAGCTGGGGCTGAGTTTCGTCGGTCCCACCATCTGCTATGCTTTCATGCAGGCCGTCGGGATGGTGAACGACCATACGGTCGGCTGCTATCGCTACGAGGAAATCAGGGCGCTGGCCCACTGAGTTCCCCTCCTATGGCAACCGCGTCTTCCCGCACCAGCCGCTGCTGCACGGCGCCGTGATCCCGTTTTCCTGAAAGATTCTCGTTCTAGTCCTGAATGAAGCTGTGGGAGTGCAAATGTCCCTTGACTTTGTTCAGGAAAGCGGCATGCCTCTTTTCTGTCAGGGCCAGGTGGTGGTAGACATGCAGCTTTGCCCAATCTTCGATGAAGACCCAGACAATACAGTATGCCCATACCAACCCGATCACTCCCCAGGAAAGAGGCGCAACCAGATTCAGGCCAAGGGCCACCAGCACCGTCACCATCGCCTTGGTACCCACCGCAGACCATAGAACCAGCGGGGCCGGCCGGGGCTTGGTCATAAAGGATCGCCTGGTGCGGGCCACGAACAACGTTAGATGCCCGGCGACTGCCAGCTTGAGAAAGATCAGGGACTGGATCTCGGCCAGGTTGAGATGCAACAGGCGCTTTCCGATGAGCAGCATGCCGAAGGTCTCCACCACGCCGATGAGACCGAGCACCGTGGAAACCAAAAGCACCCTTCGCATGTTCCACCGAACAGGGTTTGGGTCCAGCCAGGTATTGTCGTACGCGATGGTCATGATGGGCAGGTCATTGAAAAAGGCCAGCAGAATAATCATGACCGCAGTAATGGGGTAAAAGTCGAAGACGATCATTGCCGCCACCACAAAGAACATGATGCGGATGGTCTCGGTGATCCGGTAGATGGCATAACTGTTCATCCGTTCAAAGATCTTGCGAGCCTCCTCAACTGCTTTGACAATGACCGAAAGGCCGGGAGCCGTCAGCACCAGGGCTGCCGCGGCCCGGGCGGCGTCGGTCGCCCCACTCACGGCGATACCGGTATTGGCCTGTTTGAGAGCCGGCGCGTCGTTGACCCCGTCACCCGTCATGCCGACGATATGTCCGCGCGTCTGGAGGGCTTTCACTATTTCAAACTTGTGCTCAGGAAAGACCTGCGCGAAGCCGTCGGCGGCCTCAACCTGCTCTGTCTGTTTCGTGGACACAGATCCTTGATCGGAATTCTTCCCGAAAATTTCATTCGCCAGGTGAATGTCCGTTCCTAAATGAAGCTGAGAAGCGACCTCTCTGGCAATAGCCAGGTTGTCCCCGGTAATCATTTTGACCTTGATTCCGTGTTCGGCCGCCCGTTGAATGGTGTCTGCGGAATCCTCCCGAGGTGGGTCGAAAAGCGGAAGAATGCCCAGAAAATGCCAATTCGCTGCCTGATCTGTTCTCGCTACTCCCAGGGTTCGGAAACCCTCTTTTGCAAACTCCTCCACCTTGGCGTTCACCTCACCGGCCAAGTCCTTTTCCGGATTGCAGAGTTCCAGGATAACCTGCGGAGCCCCCTTGGCGACCTTGAAGGAGTTTCCCTCTCGATCCTTGATCTCTGCTTCGGTGCGCTTATTTACCGGGTCAAAAGGCACGAATTTCACCTGTTCATATTGATCCAGTGCCTTCGCATCAGACAGCCCTTTTATCACCGCTGAGTCGATGGCATCCCGGTCCTCCTCCTTGGAGGCCAGGGCGCCGGCGAGAATCAGTTCCTGAAGATCATGCCCCCTCCCGAAGAGGACCGGATCTCCCAGGGTGAGTTTGTTCTGTGTCAATGTCCCGGTCTTATCCGAACAGAGGATGTCCATGCCGGCCATTTCTTCAATCGATTCCAGCCGGGTCACGATGGCCTTCATTCGCGCAAGAACGACAGCGCCGATCGCCATGGTCACGGAAAGCACGGCAGGCATGGCCACGGGGATGGACGCCACAATAAGGATCAAGGCGAACTGGAAAAGGGTAAAAAAGGATGCTCCCTTGAAGAGCATTGTCAGGACGAGCAAGGCCGCCAGGCCCAGGCTGAGATAGATCAGGTAATCCCCGATGGTCAATACCGCCTTCTGGAAGTGCGAGACCGACTTCGCCGAAGAAACCAGTTTGGCGGTCTTGCCGAAGAACGTATTTGCCCCCGTTGCCGTGACCAGCGCCGCCATCTCTCCCTGCTTGGCAACCGACCCCGAGTACCCCACGTCCCCTGCTTTTTTATTCACCGGAAGCGACTCGCCGGTCAAGGCCGACTGGTCTATGCTGAGATAGTCTCCTTCGATCAGCTTCACATCCGCGGGTATGATATCGCCCAGACGCAGGCGGAGGACATCTCCGGGAACCAGCGTAGTGGCATCAATTTCCTGCCACTTCTCATCCCGCCTGACCCTGGCCTTAAGCGCCAGCTGCTTCTTCAAGGCTTCAACCGCGTTGGCCGCCTGATACTCTTGCCAAAAGCCCACGACTGCGTTGAAGACAAGAAGGACGAGGATGATAATAAAGTCCACCCAGTGTTTAACCAGAACCGACAGGACGGCGGCGGCCTCAATCATCCAGGGAATAGGGCCCCAGAAATAACGCAGCAACTGCAAGATGGGGTTGACCTTCTTCTCTTCCAGGGCATTCGGTCCATACTGCGCCAAGCGCTTCCCAGCCTCGGAACTGGACAACCCTTCGGGGCCGCTTCCGAGTCGGGCGAAAAGATCATCGGCACTTTCTTCCTTGGCCTGGTCGCTGGAAATGATGGTTGGTTCAGCCATTTCCTATCAGCCTCCTCTATCTCAACTAGTTTCCATCCAGTGCCCAAATCCTAACCAGCCCTGACTGCATTTTTCTTTCAGAAAAACTCTGTGTGTCTCTACGCGCATCTCTTAATTATTTAATTCAAAAGGAAGAAAGCACAAATGGGGTCGATCATGTATTTTCTGCGGGCTCTTAACCCACGACGCCTCTGTCCGAAATCGGCTTCTATTTCTTATCGGAAAACTTGGTCGTCAGGACGAGTCAAAGATCCCGCTTCGCGGGAGTCGGAGAGTAACACCCACACCGTATCGGTAACCAAGGGAATGAAGTGATCTAGGGTTCGGAGTGAACTAAAGTGAGCTGGAGGTAATGGAAAGCTTCGCTTTTCTCTTCAATAGAATGGAAAAAATTCCTCAACTCTAGGCACTTTAGGCAATCTAGGTCACTCTAGTCAATCTGGAGATACGAGAACAAATAAGACTCTCTTTGGCCTCTGTGGTTCTGTGGTGAATGGACAGCGGAAGACGATTCACTTTTTGGTTTCCACTTTGACGGTGAGCCACCTGTTGGAAAAGAATCCTGCCGACAGGAAGCAGGCGTAGGACACCATGTAAAGGGCCAACGAAAACCAGGCGGCATAAACCCCCATGCCGAAAACCCTGGTTAACAGCAGCGTCAGGCCGAGAATCAATGAGATATTGCTGGTTGACTCCGCAAAGAGAACATATCCTCCCCAGCCGTTGTGCGTAAAAATTATCTCAAACGGGAACCCCATGATATCGACAAAGAAGAAAAGCACAAAGAACTTCAGAGCGCCGGCACCGATAGCCACTGTCTCTGATTCCCGGTTGAATATTTTTACAATGCTCTCCGGAAACAGCACAATCAAGAGGCACAGCAGCATGCCGAAAACAACGGCAATCCAGACTGCCGCGTAGGCATAGCGGCGGGCTTCCTTTTTTTCACCCCGTCCCAGATAATTGCCGACCAGAATAGATCCACCCTCTGCAAAGCCTCCAACCAGCGTTCGTTTTAAAAGAAACGTTGTCAGAATGATATGTGTCACCGCCAGGTACACGGTCCCGAAGTCAGCTATGAGGCTCTCGTAATAAAGGTAGATTGACAGTCCCAGCACCAGCTGGAGCAAAATGGGCAGGGCTCTTTTGCTGATGTCCTTCATCAGGTTCCATTGCAGGTTGCGCCACCTGAAGCTGCGGTACATCTCGGTCTTTTTGGAGAACGCAAAATAGGCGACCAGGTAGGACGTTCCCAAGGCTTCCGCCGTGACGGTGGCGACGGCCGCCCCTCGAATTCCCAGCGCCGGCAGACCGAAGTTGCCGAAAATAAGGCCGTAGTTGAAAATGACGTTCAACAGGTTAAGTCCCACACTGGCCACCATAATGGGTCGGGTTAAGTTGACCGCAGCCAGAAATCCGTAAAAGGCATAGAAGATCCCGCCCAGCGGCATGACCCATTTGAGGATCCTTATGTAGGAATCGGCCAGCAACACAAGATGCCGGTCTTCCAGGATCAACAGGAGGATATCTCTGGAAAATGCGGCCAGACCGACGGCAAAGAAACCCGCCATTATCGAAACAACAACGGCATTGGGCAAAACCGTAGCAGTTGATTCTGAGAGGTTGTTGATATTCCGCCGGCTTCTGGCCGGGACCACTGTCTGGCGACCGAATCGGCGTGAGGTGATCGCCTGGGTGCCCGGCGCGAACGGATACACGATCACCCAAAGAATTTCAGAGAAAATCGTCGCAATACCGATGGCGGCCAGGTATTCGGTTCCGAGCCAACCCACCATGGCCGAATCGGCCAGGTACACGAAATATTCGGAAACCAGTCCGGCTAAGAGGGGTGCTCCAATACCCAGAACCTCAAATATGTGCTTGCGGGTCATCAGCAGAAATCGCCTGTCAAACGCGATACGACCCGGCATCAAAACGGATGCGAATCACGATGCAGGTCCATCGGTGAATGGATCAGGCAAATCGATCCAGGGCCGAATAATAGAGGGTTATAAACGGCATAATCCAAGGCACTGTGCGGTGAAAGGGAATGGTCCTGAACGTATCGTCTGCAAAGGCGGTCGGTGAGCCCGACCCCAGAATCATCTCTGAAAGCTTCCGGCCCAGATATGACGCCAGCGCAACTCCATGGCCGCAATATCCCATGGAATAGTAAATACCGTCTTGCCGTCCGATGTGAGGGAGCCGGTCCCACGTGACCGCCACCTTGCCGGACCAGGCATATTCAATCGTGAATCTTTCAAGCTGGGGGTAGACCTGCAGCATATTGCGGCGCATGAATACGGCATTTTCCCGCATTGATTTTTTCGCGGATTTCAGACGCCCCCCAAAAAGCATCCGCTTGCCGTCGGGCGAGAGACGGAAGTAAAAAAGAAGATTTTTGGTATCATAAACCATCCGGCCATTGGGGATCAGTGACTTCGCGATCCCGGGAGGAAGTTCTTCGGTGGCGATTATCATGCTTTCAACGGGGAGGACCCGGCACTGCAGCCAGGGCACAAGACCACCGGTATACCCGTTGGTGGCAACAACCACCTGATCGGCGACCACGGTCCCCTTGTCCGTTGCCACCAGAAACCGGCCGTTGCGCATCTCGATATTTGTAGCCGCTACCAGCTCGTGCAGGTCCACCCCGCATCGATCAGCCAACCTTGCCAGTCCGGCGATGTACCTGGCCGGATGGACTCCTGCACTCCGGGGGTCCAGCAAGGCTCCATGATACCGGCGCGAACCGATTTCCGTGTCCATCTTCTCCGGAGGAACCAGGACGGTATGATGGTCGAACTGGTTGAAAAGGATCTCCTGCTCTTTTTTCAAACGTTCGAAATGGGCGGGTTTGTGCGCGACTTCCAGATGACCGCAGCGGCTGAAATGACAGTCGATCTCCCCCTCTGCAACCAGGCGCTCAACATATTCCAGGGCTTCGAGGGATTCAGAGAATAAGCGGCGTACCTTTTCCGGCTCTACTCTCTTCATCATGGCAGGCACTCCCTCGCTCAAGCCGGTGAGGGCCTGCCCGCCGGTCCTGGCACTCGCCGCGGTTGCGAGCGGCAGGCTGTCAATCAAGGTGACAGCGGCGCCGGCCTGCCGCAAGCCGATGGCGGTCGTCATGCCGGTAAAACCGCTCCCGATGACCAGCACGTCCGTTTTTTCAGGCAGAACCTTTCCGGTGAATGATCGCCCAAGGGGGGGCGGATCAAGCCAGTACGGAATTTCTTTCAGATTTGCGTCGGGGGTCATACGGTCTGACTCGCGATCTTGGTGCAGGCAACAAAATGTCCTTCTCCGACTTCAGTCATCGTCGGGAGCTCTGCACGGCAGCCGTTCTCCGCATAAGGGCAGCGGGGAAAAAATCGGCAGCTTTGCAGGTCCTGTGCGGTGGTCATGGGCACATAGCCCTTTATGGGCAACTGGGACGCTTCAACCGTCGGGTCGGGATCGGGCACCGCCGCAATCAAGGCCTGGGTGTAAGGATGCTGCGGCTGATGCACTATATTCTCAGCCGGACCGATTTCCACGATCTTGCCCAGGTACATGATGGCGATGCGATCGCAGATATAGCGCGCGGTCACCAAATCGTGGGTGATGTAAATAAAGGAGATCCCGAATTTGTCTCTCATCCGCAACAGCAGATCCAGTATGCCGATGCGCACCGAAACATCCAGCATGGAAATAGGTTCGTCCGCGATGACGAAACTGGGCTGCAACACCAGCACTCTTCCGATGCTCACTCTCTGCAGCTGCCCCCCGCTGAGCAAGGCCGGATACTTGTCCCAGTATTGCTCGGCGGGTTTCAGCTCCACCTCCTCGAGGGCACGGTGTATCAGGGAAGCCTCCTCCTCTCTGTTCGAGGCCAGACGGTGGATCCTGATGGTTTGCCGCATGGTATCGGCCACGGTCCTTCTGGGATTGAGTGAGCCGAAAGGATCCTGGAAAATCATCTGCATCTTGCCACGCAAAGGTTTGAACTGCCTTTTGGACAGGCCGATGACTTCTGTTCCCTTGAAGATGATTCTGCCGCCGGTAGGTTCGATCAGCCGCAGGATTGTCCGGCTCATGGTAGATTTGCCGCAGCCGCTTTCCCCCACAAATCCGAGAATTTCACGCTTTTTCAGGGTAAAGCTGATATCGTCCACCGCACGCACGTAATCGCTCTTTTTGCCTGCTCCGGCGGAAGACAAAAAGCCTTTGCGCACGGGAAAATACTTCTTGAGATGTTCAATTCTCAACAGATCATCGTTTTGCATGAGCTTGAGCCTATTCTACCAGATGACAGGCCACCCGGTGGCCGTCTCTCTCCCGGATTTCAGGGTCCACGGAAGTACAAATCTGCGTGGCATAGTTGCAACGCGGCTGGAACCGGCACCCGGCCGGCGGGTCAATCAGCAGCGGGGGCGCACCCGGGATGCTTTTCAGTTTCCTCTTCGTACCCTTCAGGCTGGGAAACGCGCCGATCAGGGCTTTGCTGTAAGGATGCAAAGGATTTTTGTACAGGGACACGGTCTGCGCCTCCTCGACAATCTTGCCGGCATACATCACCGCTACCCTGTCACAGGTTTCTGCGATCACGGACAAATCATGCGATATGAGCAGCGAAGTCAAATGCAGCTTGGTTTTCAGCTCGTTGATTGACTCCAGCAGCTGCCGCTGGACGATGACGTCCAGCCCGGTGGTGGGCTCATCCAGAATCAGGAAGCGGGGCTGGCAGGCCGTAGCGATGGCCACCATGGCCCGTTGTTTCATACCTCCGCTGAATTCATGGGGATAGTCTTTGACTCTCTGTTCGCTGATGCCCACCAGGCTCAGCTGGCGCTTGGCACGAGCCCAGGCGGTGTCTTTGCTCACCTTTTCGTGTTCCAGAATGATTTCGGTGATCTGTTTGCCGATGCTCATCACCGGGTTGAGCGCGTTTTGGGCCTCCTGCCGGATAATGGAGATGGCCTTGCCCCGCAGGCCGCGTATGCCTTCCGGGTTCAAGGCTACCAGGTCGCTGCCGTCAAACGAGACCCGCCCGTCGACAATGCGCCCCGGTGGTTTGACGAAGCGCATGATGGCCATTGCTACAGTCGTTTTGCCGCAGCCGGATTCGCCGATGAGACCGAAGGTTTCGTTGCCGGCGACCTTGAAGCTGATCCCGTCAACCGCCTTGGCGGGTCCTTTGCGGGTGAAGAAATAGACTTTCAGATTTTCGATCTCGAGCAGGGCCATGGATCGTTCCTTCAGATTCCCTTCATTTCCCTGTATCCCGGGTTCAGGACATCGCTTATGGCAGTACCCAGAAGGCTGAAACCGACGATGACCATAATGATGCACCCGATCGGCGGGCCGATCCACCAGGGAGTAGTCGCCATCACCCCGGATTCGAAAGCAAAATGAAGCATGCATCCCCAGCTGATACGGGTGACATCCCCAAGCCCGAGAAAACTCAGGACTGCCTCCGAATAAATGGCCTCCGTAATCATCAACACCGCCTGCGCGAACATCAGGGGTACGACATTAGGCAGGATCTCTCCCAGCATCAGTTTGACGTTGCCGGCGCCGATGCAGCGGGATGCTTCCACGTAGGGTCTTTCCTTGACGGAAAGCACCTGAGAACGGACCACCCGTGCGGTGGTCGGCCAGCTGATAACGCTGATCACGAAAATAATATTCCACAGACTGGGCCCCAGCACGGCGGCCAGGATAATCATCAGCGGCAGCACCGGCAGCATCATGAAAAAATCAACGATCCGTACCAGGACTTCTTCCACCATGCCGCCGTAAAAGCCGGCGATCAGCCCGATCAATGTGCCGGATACCACTGTCAGCAAAGCGGTGACCAGACCGATGGCCAGGGAAATCCTGGAGCCGAAAATGACCTGGCTCCACACATCACGGCCCAGGTCATCAGTTCCAAGCCAATGCTGGGCTGAAGGCGCCAGCAGGATATCCTCCGCTCTGCCGGCTTTCTGGGGGTTGACCGTCCTCAGAAAGGGTGCCATCAGCGCCGCTATGATAATCAGGCCGATGAGGATCAAACCGATGCGCCCCATCCCGTTGCCCAGCAGCGTCACGAGAAAATCTTTGAATTTTTCCCAAAACGAGGTCATCTTTTCATTGCGCCCCGACTCTTATCCTGGGATCCACAAAGCCGTAAATAAGATCGATGATCAGATTTGCCAGCACCACCGAGACTGCAAAAACGAGAAAGACACCCTGCAGCAGCGGGTAATCGCGTTTCGATACCGCATCGTAAATCAGTTTGCCGACTCCGGGCCAGGAAAAGACGGTCTCGGCTTCGATCACGCCGGCCACGGCAAAACCCACGTTTATGCCCGCCAGCGTTATCACCGGCAGCAGCGCATTTCGCAAGGCATGCTTTCTGAGAACGCGCGATTCTTTGATTCCCTTGGCACGGGCGGTGGTAATATAATCCTGACCCAGTACATCCAGCATGGAAGAACGGGTCAAAATCACATACTCGCCGATATACCACAGAATGATGGAGAAGGCAGGCAGACACATGTGCCACAGGACATCTTTGACGTAGGCAAATCCGGTGTAGCCTGAGGCCGGGGTGACAATGCCGCCCAGGGGAAACACCGAAATGTAGTAGGAAAACACGAGCAAAAGAATGATGCCCATGGCAAACGCGGGAATCGAATACAGCGTTATGGAGGCGCTCAGGATGAAGGTGTCGAGTTTGGTGCCGCTCACCCAGCCGGCCAGGGCGCCTAAGATGATCCCCAGGATGGTCGATATGGCCAGGGCGGTCAGCACCAGCATCAGGGTATTGGGTATGCGTTGTGCTATGACTTCAGTGACGGGTCTCTTTTGCCAGAAAGATATTCCCAGATCCCCGCGTGCCAGCTGGTTAAGATAGGCGACAAACTGTCCCCCCAGCGGCTTGTCTAGGCCGAATTTTTCACGCTGCCGTTCAAGCTGCTTCGCACTGACCCGGGGATCTCTGAACATCATGCGCACCGGGTCACCAGGGGCCATCCGGAAGATGACAAAATTGACGCTCAAAATGATAAAGATGGTCAAAATGG
>CAZEGG010000077.1:0-11772 GCA_964511755.1 uncultured Desulfobacteraceae bacterium
TAATCCCTTGATTTTCTTGATCTTGTAAAAAATATCTCATTTCTGGATTGGAAACTCACTCGTGTCCAAAATCTGCTTATAAGAATTGACCGGGATCGGAGGCAAGTATACGGATGAAAAAGTCGAACCTGCTGGAAGGAAAGAGAGTCCTTATTGTCGATGATGAAGAGGATGTGCTGGAAACACTGGGTGAATTATTATCCATGTGCAAGGTAGCAAAGGCAGCTACCTTTGAGAAGGGGAAGGAGTTGCTTGAGAGTGAATACTTTGACATGGCGGTCCTTGATATCATGGGAGTTGACGGCTATGGGCTCCTGGAAATCGCAAAACGAAGAAAGGTCATACCCGTTATGCTCACCGCGCATGCCGTGAGCAGGGAGAACCTCATAAAATCGTACAAGGAAGGTGCTGCCCTGTATGTTCCCAAAGACAAGATGACGGATATTCAGCTGTTCCTGAATGACATCCTAGATGCCCAGGAAAAAGGGAAGAGCACCTGGTGGCGCTGGTATGACCGGTTTTCGTCTTATTTTGAGAGGAGATTCGGCTCCGGGTGGCAGGATCAAGATAAGGAGTTCTGGGACAGATTTGACGGCTTTCACATGAAGTAGAGATCGAGGTTCCGATGGAAACCCCAAAAGGCCTGCTCGTTGATCTGGACGGCGTATTGACCCGGGGGAGAGAAATGACCCCATTTCCCGATGCGGCGAATTTCGTGGAGTTTCTGAAAGACTCGGGCATTACATTCAGGATCGTGACGAACAATTCAACAAAGTCACCCGAAGAAATTGTTCGAAGGCTGCAGGAAAAAGGCATACCCGTCTCTGAGAATGAAATTATTTCCCCCCTTGCCCTTTGCCTTCGTGCCTTTGAGGACCAGGGAATTGAGGAGGTATTTGTGATGGGAACCCAGGGCCTGAAACAGGCTCTTGGTGAGAAAGGTTTTTCAGTCAAAACAGATCCACGTGTCAGCGCGGTTCTTGTGGCACAGGACAGGACCCTCCATTTTGAGGAGATTAAGACGGCCATGGCGGCCATAAGGGAACACGGAGCCCGACTTTTTGCAATGAACGACAATCGAGCTATCCTGGATGATGACGGCGCACTCTTCGCAGGGGCCGGCGCCATATGCAGGCTGCTGACCTATGCCGTCGATTATCGCAGCCAGGTTGTCCATTTCGGGAAAATGGGAGAACTGTACAACAGGACCCTGTTTCAGCAGTTCAGGGAGGAAAAGAGGACGCTGGCCATCGTCAGCGATGATCTATACACGGATATCAAGGGATTCCAGGAGGAGGGGTTGCTGGGGATCTTTTTGACCACCGGAAAATACAGGAAGGAAGACGTTGGAGGAGATATGAAGCCTGACGTTATCTTTGACAACCTTACAGAACTGGTCGCCTTTCTCAGGGCCGGCCTTTCCAACGAGCAGTAAAGGGGTATCGCAAGGGCAAAAGGAGGTGCTTTCATGGGGTCATCCAGGAGTGACTACTGGAATCCCTTTGTGGAAACTCTGCCGAGGCAGAAGTTGCGCCGGATTCAAATCAGGAATTTTCGAAAAATCTTTTCCTACGCCAAGGAGCATTCAGCTCTCTACGGGGAAAAGTACCGGGGAATCGACCCCGGCGATGTGAAGAGCGTTGAGGATATCAGGCGGGTTCCAATAATCGATAAGGAGGACCTGAGAGGCGCACAGGATGGGAGGGAACCTTTTCCGTTCGGAGACCTCCTTGGTGTGCCCCCGGGAGAAATCTCCACCTTCCGCCAGACGTCCGGCACCACAGGAACGCCGGTGTATGTGCCGGAGAGCTGGGAGAGCTGGCAGTGGCGTGTCGAGGTGTGGTGCCATATCCTGTGGATGGCCGGTTTCAGGGAGACGGACAGGGTCTTCATCCCGTTCGGGTACAATGTCTACGTGGCCTTCTGGGAGGGCCATTATGCAGCGGAGAAACTCGGCTGTACCGTCATCCCGGGAGGGGCCCTGGACACCAAGGGAAGACTCAATAAAATAAGGGAAGTGAAGGCCACGGCCCTGCTCAACACCCCTACCTACGGACTCCATCTTGCCGAAACCGCGAGATCCATGGGGCTGTCTTCCCGGGAGATGGGGATCAGGAGGATCCTGTGCGCGGGTGAGCCCTTGCCGGACGCCACGCGGAAGAGGTTGGAGGAAAGCTGGGCTGCGGAGGTCTACGACCATATCGGCGGTACAGAACCCTGTGCCTGGGCTGCCATGTGCGGTGAACGGAAAGGCCTCCACATCATGGAGCCTTTTTTCCTGGTGGAGATTCTCGACATGGAAACCCTGAGCAGGGAGGTGAATGAAGGCGAACTGGGAATCGCCGTAGTGACCCCCCTGGGCAGGCGTTCTTTTCCCCTTATCAGGTTCAACACCAAGGATGTGGTGCGGAAGGGAAAAGGCGATTGCGCCTGCGGGAGAACATCCATGATGATTCAGGGGGTTGTCGGAAGGGCGGATGATCTGAGAAAAATCCGGGGTGTGCTTTTTACCCCGGTGTCCGTGGAAGAGGTGCTGAGGGAGGAATTTCCCCAGGTCACGGAGTATGAGATCATCGTTCAGAGAAGAGGAATCATGGATGAGATATCTCTCAAAGCGGAACTGCGGGAGGAGATGGGAGACTCTGTGCTGAAAGATCTCGTGAAAAGGATATCCGAGAGACTGAAGATGAAGACGAATTTGAGGTTTCTCGTGGCGCCCGTGAAGCCGGGAGCCCTGCCCAGGTATACACTGAAATCGAAACGGTTCAGGGACCTCAGGGAAATGAGAGGAGGTGAGGCGGAGTGAGCGGAAAGAATACCCGTCTCTTAACGGAAATGGATGCCAGGATTAAGGGAATCGAGAACCTTGCCGGAGAACTGAAGGACCTGGGAAAAGGGATTCCCGTGATTGAAAAGAATGCGCGATGCATTTTGAGTTTTGTCTTTGCATTGAAATTCGGGATCTCGGACGTTGTGGATCTCGAGACTGGAGGAGATAATCAATGGGAGAAGCAATGAAAATTCGCACTGTCTGCCGCAGTTGTCACGGCGGATGCGGCGTCATCGCCCAAGTGCAGGACGGCAAGGTAACAAAAGTGGAGGGAGATCCGAGTTCTCCAATCAGTTATGGAACCCTGTGCAGCAAGGGACTGTCGATAACGCAGCTGGCCTATCACCCGGACAGGGTCCTCCATCCCATGAGGAAAAAGGATGGAAGATGGCAGAGGATCTCCTGGGATGAGGCGCTCGACACCGTGGCGAGCAGATTTCAGGCGGTTATCGACGAATACGGACCGGAATACATCGTGGTCGGCCAGGGAACCGGAAGGGATTATGAGAGCCACCTCTACCGCTTCGCAAACCAGTTGGGAACTCCCAACGTACTCACTGCAGGCCATATGTGCTATGTCTCGAGGGTTGCGTCGACACTGATCACCTGCGGCAATCTGCCCATCTGCGACTATCGGGGAGGGCCGAAGTGTATCGTGCTGTGGGGCTGCAACCCCCAGTGGACCAACCCGGACGAGTACAAGGGGGTCGATTTCTGGAAGGCATACAAAAAAGGGGCAAAACTCATCAGCGTGGATCCCCGGAAAGGTTTTGTGGCCAAAAAAGCAGACCTGTGGCTTCAGCTCCGGCCCGGGACGGACGCTGCTCTGGCCATGGGCTTTCACAGCGTGATCATAGAAGAAGAGCTGTATGACAAGGAGTTCACCGCGAATTATATCAACGGATGGGATGCCTTCAAGGAGCGGGTCAGGGAGTATCCGCTCGACAAGGTGCAGGAAATCACCTGGGTTGACAAGGAACTCATCCGCAAGGCCGCAAGAATGTATGCCACCACCAAGCCGGCCTGCATTCATTGGGGCGTTCCAACGGAACAGACCAACAACTGCGCGGATTGCACGCGTGCCATGACCGGGCTCATGGCTGCGACCGGGAACCTGGATGTCCCCGGCGGGAATGTTCTCTATGTGAATCCTCCAACGCGGACGGTTGCCGAGTTCTCACGGCACAGGGACCTTTCCAGAGAGGTTCGCGCAAAAAGGCTTGGGGGCGATCGGTACAAGCTTGGTGCCAGGGTAGCCTTTATAACCCCCAAGGTTGCGTGGGAGTCTATCCTGACGGGAAAGCCGTACCAGCTGAAAGCAGGCATCCTGTGCGGCACCAATCCGGTCATCACCAGGGCCAACGCCAGGGAGGCATACGAGGCCCTGAAGAAGCTGGAATTCCTGGCCGTGGTTGATTTCTTTCTGACCCCTACTGCAGAACTTGCCGACATTTTTCTTCCCGCAGCAACCTGGCTCGAATCCAATCACGTGGCCGACAACTGGAAGCGTCACGGCTTTGTCCTTGCCAGGCAGAAGTGTGTGGAGATCGGGGAGTGCTGGCAGGACCACAAGATTTTTCAGGAGCTGGGAAAGAAGATGGGCCAGGAATGGTGGGATACCGTGGAAGAGGGCCTGGATTACCTGCTCGAGCCCTCCGGCCTGACGTGGGAGGAGTTCAAGAAGATAGGGCACCTGCAGGGTGAAATGGTGTACCGCAAGTACAGGGAGAGGGGTTTTTCAACCCCCACGGGAAAGGTTGAACTCTATTCGACAACACTGGAAAAGTGGGGATTCGATCCTCTGCCGAAGTACACGGAGCTGCCTGAGAGCCCGGTTTCAAAACCGGATATTGCGAAAAAATACCCGTATATCCTCAACCCGGGACTCAGGATCCCGACGTTCTTCCATTCCGCCAATCGGATGATTCCGTGGCTCAGGGAAATCAGACCGGATCCAATCGTGGAAATTCATCCTGAGACAGCAGCGGAGCGCGGGATCGAAAACGGCCAATGGGTCTGGATCGAATCCCCGAGGGGGCGGGTCAGGGAGCGCGCAAAGCTGAACGACGGTATTGATCCGCGAGTCGTGGTGGCGGAACATGGCTGGTGGTTTCCGGAAATAAAGGATCCGGGACATGGCTGGGACATTTCTAATATCAATCTTCTGACGGACAACTCCCATGAGAGCATGGATCCGGCTATCGGAGCAACCAATCTGCGGGCCTGTCTCTGCACCATCGCTCCCGTGGAAGAATGATGCTGACCTGGACAGATCCTGAAACCGGCCTGGAATGGCAGTGTGCAACTCCGGGAGAAATGACCTGGGCGCAAGCCGTGGAGTATGCGGGCGCCCTGTCATTGGGTGGAAAAAGTGATTGGCGTTTGCCGAGCGCCAGGGAACTGGAGACCCTCCTCGACAGGAGCAGGTATCGCCCGGTCATGCGCAAGGAAGTGCCGTTTCGGGATCATTTGTCCTACTGGTCTTCTACCACGTTTTCGGGGGGTACGGACAGTGCATGGATCGTGATGTTCGACGGAGCCTATGTCCTGAGTTACTACAAGACCAACTCCTACTATGTCCGCTGCGTCCGGGGGGAGGAATTTTGAACAGCAATGATCGTTCGATGACGATGAGGAGGGAATGAGGTGAAGAAACTCTCTTTTATGTTTTTCAAGAAGGACTGTATGGGCTGCCATGCATGTGAGGTTGCGTGCAAACAGGAACACGGACTCGGCGTTGGTCCAAGACTCGTAAGGGTCGTTGAAAAGGCACCGGATTTTGTCCCGATCTACTGCCACCATTGTGCCAGCCCCCCTTGCGGGGAGGCCTGTCCTGTCGAGGCTATCAGCAGGAATGAAGAGGGAATCGTGCTTATCGACAACGACGCGTGCATCGGGTGCAAGGCCTGCGTAGAGGCCTGCCCTTTCGGGGCCATGCAATTCGATGAGGGCGGTGATGTGGCAGTGAAATGCGATTTGTGCGTCGAGCGGCTTAAGGACGACGAGGGACCCGCCTGCGCCGCTGTCTGCCCTACGGGATGTATCTTCTGGGGTGATTTCACGGCCCTCTCTGAGAGGCTTGGCGTGGAAGCCCTGAGCAAGAGATAAAACCTGCGAGGTAGACCGAGCAGTGTAACTCGCACGGAAAGGGAAAAATCAAATTCTTTGCGAACTCTGCGGCGTTGCGGTGGGGAAAATTATCCAATTCGGATACGACATCGTATTTAAGGATATGTGCGATGAGGAGGAGGCCATGAAAGATCTCAGGATTGCGGTTATCGGGATCGGCGCTACAGGCGGAGTCCTGGCTGCAGCACTGCTGAGCAGGAACCCGGAAACAGTTCTTGTCGATCCCAGACCCGGTTTGGAAGAGCAACTTCGAAAGAACGGGATCAATATCTCCGGAGCGCTCTCATACAAGGTCCCCGTGAAGCATTTCTTCCCGCGGATCAAAGACGTGAAAGAGGCGGAGCCGAATCTCTTCTTTCTTTCGACCAAGACTTTCCACCTTTCGCGCGTGCTCGAAGATTTGGAAAAAGTCTTTGTGCCCGGCGCAAAGATAGTCAGCACCCATAACGGCCTGGGGACTGAAGATGTCATTGCAGAACGATTCGGAGCAGACGCGGCCTTCCGGATGTCTCTCAATTACGGTGTTTCAATCAAGGGGCCGGGAAATGTGGAAGCTGCATTTTTCAACCGTCCGAATCACCTGGGATGTGTGACATCGAAAAATGAGGGGCTCGGACGCCGGGTCGCCGAACTGCTCACCAGGTGCGGGCTGGACACTCAATTCGTCGACGACATCAAGCTCTATGTCTGGAAAAAGATGATCATGAAGTGTACCATGGCCTCCATCTGCGCGGTTACTGACAGGACCATAAAGGATGTCCTTGGATTTCCCCCCACCCGGGAGATTGCGGAAGGCTGTTTTCAGGAAGCACTGACCGTTGCGAAGGCAGTGGGGTATGATCTGGGAAGCGCCTACCTATCGGAGGCCCTGGCTTACCTGGAGAAGGTGGGGATTCATAAGGATTCAATGTGCCAGGACATTGCGGACAAGAGTCCTACGGAGATTGACTTTCTCGGGGGAAAGGTCGTTGAATATGCAAAGGAAAAAGGCATCCCGGTGCCTTTTTACACGACGATGACCAACCTGATAAGGGCCATTGAGGACAGCTACCTGAGGATGAAGTGATCTAGAGTGAGGCACATCAATTTGACGCTGGACAGACTGTTCAAACCCCGATCCATCGCAGTGATCGGGGCATCAACCGATGAGTATAAGGCCGGATACCAGATGGTATATGCGCTGAGGCATTTTCCCGGAGAGCTGTATCCAATCAATCGCCATGCGGATGAGATCCTGGGGTTCAAGGTCTACCCCACACTCAGTGCTGTAGGGAGATCCGTCGATCTCGTTGTTCTCGCCATTCCGGCAGAGGGATGCGCAAGGGTTCTCAAGGAAGCCGGTGAGGCCGGCGCGGGGGGCGCATTAATCATCAGCGGCGGTTTCGGCGAGACCGGAGAAGCGGGAAAGTCTGTTCAGGATGAGATCCTTTCTGCCTGCCGCAGATACGGCATCCGGCTGCTGGGACCAAATACCGCTGGTTTTGGAAATCCAAGGGCCGGAGTCTCTGCAAATTTCACTCCCTGGATCGGAGAATTGAAACCGGGCCCTGTCGGAGTGGTTTCCCAGAGCGGGGCCATAAACCTGATACTGGCAGCCGCCATGTATAACCAGGGGCTTGGTATCAGCCTGGCAACGGGGATCGGCAACGGGGCCGATGTTGCTGTGAGCGACGTAGTGGAATACCTGGCTGAAGACCCTGACACAAAAGTGATCGCCCTTTATTTGGAAGGAGTACGCGAAGGCAGGCGGCTTTACGAAGCTGTCTGCAGGGCAGTGGAGAAGAAACCGGTTGTCGTGTTTCCGGTAGGACAGGCAGATATCGGCGATTTTGCGGTTTCTCACACGGGAAATCTCATGGGGTCGTTTGCCCTCAAGAAAGCTGCATTGACCCAGGCCGGGGCCGTGGTTGTATCTTCGAGCAATGATCTCGTGGATGCGGCAAATGTGCTCTCCAAGGTGCGGCTCAAGGCCGAACCGAACCCTGGTGTGGGTCTTCTGACCGGCCAGGCGGGACCCGGCATGGTGATAGCCGACTATCTTCGCAGCCATTCCATCACCCTCCCGGAGCTGAGTGCATCAACGATCAAGCGAATCAGCGAGCTGATTCCGCCGATGACGTTCACGCGAAATCCGGTGGATACCGGACGTCCCGGCCCTTCCTTTCGCGAGGTTTTGCTGGCCATTGCGAAAGATCCGGCCATAGATGTGCTCGTTACGTTCGCCATTCACGAGCCTGCGGTCATAGATCCGGTAGCACTCTTCAGGGAGATGAAAGAAGAAGCCAAGCAACCGCTGATTTTCGGCACGGCCGGTTTTTCAGAACACGTACTTCCGACGCAGAGGGCACTGGAGTCCATCCAAGTCGCTTCGTTTGTTTCGCCGGACAGAACCGCCAGGGCAACCCGCGCCCTGGTTGAAGACGCCAAGGCTGCCTACCGAAGGACTCGGCCTGGTCAAGACCCTGCTGGTTTGCCCGCAGTGGATCCTATTGAGGGCATGCCGGATGAGGTCGTTGCCAAGTCGGTCCTCGAAACGCTGGAAATCCGGACCCCCTCACGTGTCGTCTGTGGAACGCATGAGGAGGCAAAGACGGCTCTCCGCGGCCTGGGAGGCCCCTGTGCGGTGAAAATCCTCGCCCCCGGGATTATCCATAAGACAGACGTGGGAGGAGTGCATCTCAACATCAGCACGGAGGTCCAATTGCTCTCGGCCCTCGAACAGATCGATGCCGTGGAAACGGGGGGAGAGAGAAGGTATCTCATTGAAGAAATGGCTCCTGAAGGTTTGGAAATCATTATCGGTGCTGCCGATGATCCCGGCTTCGGCCCGACGGTGTTGCTCGGTCTGGGCGGAACGGCGGCAGAGGCATTGAATGATGTTGTCATGCGCCTGGCGCCGCTGAGTCTTTTCGATGCGCTGGACATGATCGCCGAACTGAACAGCAGTGTTTTGTTCGACGGATGGCGCGGGGGCCCTGTGTACGACAAGAGAGCGGTGGCGGAAACGTTGCTCAAGATAGGCCATCTTATGAGCCATCACCCGGAAATCAAGGAAATGGACCTCAATCCTGTGCGGGTGCATGAAAGGGGGTTGACCGTACTGGATGCGGTTATCGTCCGCGAATAGGTGAATATCTATGCTGCCCAGAGGTCTCATGACAGCTTATATTCTCCAACGGCTCAACTCCCGCTTCCAATTCCCACACCATGACTTTCACCGGGGGATTTCGCGAAATTCAAGGGGTGAGGCCTCCTTGACAGCCGACGCGGCGGTGAGGTAGATCTGGCGGTGCACGGCCGGGCCGTGCCGGACGCGTCCGGCGTCCTGTACGACATCGTGATTCAGGACTTGCAGCAAAGGAAGGTCTTCACAAGAGGAGAGAATACAGAGATGGGAGCGGTTGCAGTGCATCTTCATGGAGAGCACCGGGAAGAATGACGACGACTGTGGGGGCGGAGACATGGATGAGAGAGTACGGAAAGCACTTTTTGAACAGGTGGCGCGGGAAGAATTCTCCCGGAAACTCAACCTGAAGCTTGTGGATCTTGAGGAAGGATTTTCCCGGGTTGAGATGACATACACTCCCGACATGAAGAACATTTTCGGCATGGCTCATGGGGGCGCCATATTTTCCCTCATCGATGAGGCCTTCGAAACGGCCTGCAATTCCCACGGTACCATTGCTGTGGCCTTGAACGTGACCGTTACATACATGATGCCGCCTGCACCGGGAAGCACCCTCACGGCCGAGGCCCGTGAATTGAGCCGGAGCAGGAAGACTGCCAGCTACGATATCAAGGTCCACGACCACGAGGGTCGCCTGATTGCGTCATGCCAGGCCCTCGCCTATCGAAAAGGGAGCCCGCTCCCCTTCTTGGAAGAGAAGTAACCCACTGAAAAAACCCCCACGCTATCGGCCCGGCACTGTTTCCTTATTTGTGGGTTGCTTCTTACGATCAATGCCTGGACCCGCCATGTCCCGCATCTATTTCTCCACCTCCGCCCTTGTAAAGAGGAGATTCAACATTATAGACATAGAGGGTGTTTGCGTTCAAAACTTTCACCAAGACGTCATTTGTGGGAGAGAACACGTATCCGTAGACAACACCTCCCGGTCCGACAATGCTGTAGAGATGCGGCGAGTAATTCGTGTAGTTCTTGATAAATGAGACCATGCTGGTCAGGGTTTCCTTGTCCTTCACCCTTTCCCACCACTTGCCCTCAAGCTTCTTGTTATCATTTTTCGGGTCAAACAGGAGCGCCGCCGGGATATCCGGTGTTTGTCCGGCATAATAAATTGTGTAATCCTGCCAGTTTTTTACGAGGTCCTGCAGGGTAACTCTTTGTCCGTGAGATTCCGGCGCGCCGAGCATTGCCACGCCCTGGGTCATTGCACATCCCGTGAAAAGCAGTAATGCCAGGACACCTATGAGTCCCACGTTGATTGTTCTTTTTGTGTCCATTTTTTTCCATCCTTTCTCAACTTCCATTGGAAACCTGGGGCAATCGGATAACGTTGTATTGACAAAAAACCGAATCTCTCACAACTGAGCTCCCAGGCCCGCTTGCTTTTCTGAACCATATGCCGGTTGAGAAAAATCAAGCGATACATGGTGAGAAGAGGTTCCATTCTCACACCCCCAAATGTAATCATTTGACCTTCTTCGGTCAAGCCGGCATCGGAAGATTGAGCAGGTGGATTCATCCGGCGGAATGCCGCATGGGATCCCGCTGAGGAAGGATACGAAAGGACTGCGGATGTTACTTCGGTTTCATCAGGAAGGAGTGCGGGAAGGCAGCGAAGCAGGAAATATCTTGATGAAGGACCGAAGGTGACAGAAATAGAAATATCATCAAACTATTACACACAGCGAGGCTGAACAGGAGTATTATGCCTTGACAGGGCAGGAATAACAAATTAATAGAACAATTTAATGATTTATTCTATTGTTACGTGTTTTTATTTGTTAAAATAAGTCTTTTATATCAGAAAGTTGATGAAGTTGTAAAAAATCATCAATCCAGCCGATACAGGGAATAACGACACAGGCAAGTTGACCTTTGCGAAATCCCGTTATTAAAGTGAATAATGCCAAATGAAGCTCTTTTTACTTGGCAAGGCTCTATGGCAAAAAAACGCATGATCAACCTCCAGCCGTTCCCGTATCAAAATCAACCTAATCACTCAAAATCCGGAGGAATACTCAATGAAAAACAGTTATGATGCAATCATTATCGGCGCCGGTATCATCGGGTGCTGTGTGGCCTTTGAGCTGGCCAAAAAGGGGTACAAGACCCTCAATATCGATAAGCTGCCGGCGGCCGGCTATGGGTCCACGTCCAACTCGTGCGCCATAATCAGGCTGCACTACTCCACACCCGATGGTGTTTCCATGGCCCGGGAAGGGTACTACTACTGGCTCGACTGGGGGAAGTACCTGCAGACGGTGGATGAGTCCGGTCTGGTCAAATACGTGAACACCGGCTGCGTGGTTGTGAAAACTGAAAGAAACAAGTACCTCAAGAATGTCATGCGTTCTCTGGATGAGCTGAACGTCGTCTACCAGGAGCTTGATGCGGCGGGAATGAAATCCGTGATGCCGATCATCGATACCCGAGCCTACGGCCCGCCGGTCCTCTCCGGAGACGAACGTTTCGGGGAACCGACCGGCGATGCCGTTCCGGGAGCCATTTATGTGCCCGAGTCGGGCTTTATCAGCGACCCTCAGCTCTCGACCCACAACGTCCAGCGGGCCTGCGAGGCCAAGGGCGGCGAATTCGCGTTTAACGCGGAAGTGGCCGGGATTCTCAA
>CAZEGG010000078.1:0-11684 GCA_964511755.1 uncultured Desulfobacteraceae bacterium
AGATCGTGCCGAAGGACAAGTGGACTCGTTTCTCGAACCTCCTCATCCTTCACGGCCGTGCTGTCTGCTCAGCCCGGAACCCCAGGCACGAGGAATGCAAGATCGTGGATTTCTGCGACGAAGGGATCCGGTGGAAAAAAGGAAGGAGAGCATAGTATGGAAGAACATAAACACCAGGAAGAATTCAACAATAACGAAGATCGACGTCTTCCGCCGTGCCCATACGCCCCTGAGTGGGCCGAGCACGCCAGGTTCAACCGGGAAGACGCACCGTGTGATGATGGAAGAGCGGCGCAAATTTGCGGCAGCAGGGAGGAGGATGCAGCTTGCCCCATATGATTCGTGGATGCATGTCGTTGTTTCTCCCTCCGGTCATCCGAATCCCTCCGGGAGTGTCCCTGAATCTCCTTTAGTACTTGTTAAAGCTTTATCCTTGTGTTATCAGAAGGCATATTCACATTGCAACCAAATCATCCGGGCACAAGGTGCTTTCTCGATGTTTTCGTACATTGCTGGTTCTGGCTGTGTTCCTCGGTTTCGGCGGAACAACGGTTTTCTTTTGGCACCACCAGAACCGTGATGAACGGGAACTGGTCTTTCGTCATACGAAAACCTTTGCCGAGCAGATCGTGGTTCGCATGGAAGGCCTGATGAAAGCCCGCATGACCGCGCTGAGGCTGCTGGCCGATCGGTGGGTCGAGAGAACGCCGCCTGACTTCAGCCGTGAACGGTTTGTTCAATTTGCCCAAGACATCTACAGACATTATCCCGGATTTGCGGCGATTAACTGGATCGACCCCCAGGGGGTGATTCAATGGGTCTTTCCCGAGGAAAATAATCTACAGACCAAGATGAGGAACATTCGTCGGGATCCCTTTTACAAGGAGGTCTTCAACGAGAGTGGCAAGTATCCGCCGTTGGCAGTAACGCCTTGCGCACCGGCCAACGGCCAAGGCTTTGCGTTCGAGGCATTTATTCCATTGTTCTATCAAGGTGCCTTGCAGGGATACGTCGAGGGGGCGTTTCAAGTCAATCGTATTGCGGAAATTTGCCTGGCCGAAGATGTCTTCAGAGATTTCAGCGTGCGGCTGTATGAGGGCAGGAAGCTTATTTATGCAAGCGGGGAGCAGAAAAGCCTCTCTCCTCCTGTGGAAGACAGGCTCTATGTAGCCAGGGAGATCCAGTTTCCGGGAAAGACCTGGAGGCTCGACCTCGAACCCAGTCCTCTCATTTTTTCATCCGAAGCGGTTCCGAATGTGTCTTTCCTGATTTTCGGTCTCGCCGCATCGGCTATCTTGAGTCTGCTTCTCCTGTTTCTGCTGCAGCGAATGAACATGTACAAGGAGGCGAGAGATCAGGCCTTTCATGAGATAGAAGAAAGAAAACAGGCCCAAAAGGCATTACAGGTAAACGAGAAAGAACTGGAGAGGCTGCTCCTGGAACTCGCCCGGAATAATGAGGAACTGGAGACTTTCGTGTACATTGTCTCCCATGATCTCAAAACCCCTATTGTTACCATAGAAGGCTTTATCGGCGCCCTGCAGGAGGACTTTGGTGATCTGATTTCAAAGGATGGCGAAAAGTATCTCTCCTACATGAGCGATGCGGCGCGGAAGATGGAGATGTTGATCAACGATCTCCTGGAGCTGTCGCGGGTGGGCCGGTTAAGAGAGGAGAAAGAAGAGTTTCCATTTGGTGAGGCTGTTCAAGAGGCCCTTTCAGTGCTTCAGACCGTGATACGGGAGAGAGGCGTCCAGGCAGATATCCAGAAGGATCTGCCGGTTGTCTGCGGAGACCGAAAGCGCCTGGTCCAGGTCATGGAAAACCTTCTCTCCAATGCCGTTAAATATATGGGGGAAGATAATCCTTCACCGCGAATCCAGGTGGGCATTAAAAGAGAGGGAGGTCAGGACCTGTTTTTTGTCCGGGATAACGGCATCGGGATTGACCGACGATACTTCGAGAAGATTTTCCAGGTCTTCCAGCGGCTGCCTTCCGCCAAAGAACGGGGAGAAGGAACGGGGGTGGGCCTGGCCATCGTCAAGCAGATTGTCGAGCGTGCCGGAGGCCGGATCTGGGTGGAGTCGGAGGCAGGGAAGGGGAGTACTTTTTTCTTTACCCTCAAGGACAAGGAGGTCTGAAGGTGAAAGGACAAGGAGGTCGAAAGGCGAGAGAGACTGCCCCGAAAATACTGATTGTAGAGGACGAGGAGGCACACGCGGAACTGACGAAACGTGCCATCAGGAAGGCGGGATATGGAGGAAGGATGGATGTAGCATCGGACGGCGAGGCGGCACTCGACTACCTTTACAACCGGGGAGCTTACCGGGATGAGGAGAAGTACTCCATGCCGACCCTGATTCTGCTGGACATAAAGCTTCCGGGAATCGACGGAATAGAAGTATTGAAAAGGATCAAGGAAGATCCCGATCTGAAGCGGATTCCCGTGATCATGTTAACGACTTCCGAACGGGAGCAGGATATCGCCCGCTCTTACAACCATTATGCCAACAGCTACCTCACGAAACCAGTGGGATTTAAAGAGTTTGAGGACAAGGTCAAACAGCTCGGCGTCTACTGGACTATTCTTAATGTGCCGCCGATCTTGAAAGAGGCATGAATTCCCGTCCGAGATTACGCGATATGGATCTCAACTCGTTGAAGCTCGTGATTATTGAAGACGAAGAAGCGCATTTCAGCCTGATGAAGCGCGCCATCGAGCGTGAACTGCCTCAGGTGACGGTCCACTATTTTGCTCATGCAGGCGCCTGCCTTCAATGCCTGGAAGAGGTCGGTCCGGATGTTATCGTGACCGACTACCTCATGCCGGATATGGACGGCATCGAGTTCCTGAAAACCCTGAAGGAGAGAGGGAAAGATCTCCCGGTAATCGTAATTACGGGGCAGGGGAATGAAAATGTAGCCGTTCAGGCCATGAAGCTGGGCGCCTGGGACTATCTCGTGAAGTCGCCCGATTTCTTCACGCTGCTCCCCGCGGTTATCGATAAGGTTGTCCGCGAGTGGAACCTCAAAGAATCGCTGCGTGAGAGTGAAAGCCGGTTCCACGATCTGGCTGAAAGGACCGCCGAGTGGATTTGGGAAGTGGACCATAAAGGGAGGTATGTGTACTCCAACCAGGTTGTCCAGCAGATATTGGGATACGATCCTGATGAGCTGATCGGCAGGCCCTATTTCTCCGTGCTTCGTCTCGTGGACGGGGAACCGGTGAAGGAATATATTTTCCGGATTGCTTCGCAAAGGAAGATCCTTTCCGTCCTTGAGATGTGCGCGAGTGACAAAGAGGGTAAGGAAGTGATCCTGGAAACCAGTGCAGCACCGGTCCTGGACAAGGCAGGGGGTCTCGTCGGCTATCGCGGCATTCACCGGGATATCACCGAAAGGAAGCTGGCGGAAGAGGCATTGAAAGAGTCGGAAAGCCGGCTTCGGGATCTCTCCTCCCGGCTCCTGTCCGCACAGGAAGAAGAAAGGAAGTACGTGGCCAAAGAGCTGCACGACAGTATCGGACAGACACTGGCAGCCATCATGGTCTACTCGGGAAATGCCCTGATGCAGGTCGGCGGGGAAAAGGCGGAGACACCCATAAGCAACATCTTGACGTCGATCACTTCCATGGTAAAAAATGCTGTGGAGGAGTTGAGACGGATTCAGAGAAACCTGTGGCCCAGCCTTCTGGACGACCTTGGCGTGCTAAAAACCGTCCAGGGGTTTTGCCGGGCATATAATGAGGTCTATGCCGGAATCCGTATCGAGAACGACTTCAGAGTAGCAGAAGCGGATGTTCCCTCCCGGCTGAGAATCGTTATCTACAGGATCATTCAGGAGGCGTTCAACAATATCGCCAAACACAGCCGGGCGAATCTCGCCACGATCTCTCTCCAAAAGACAGAAAGCGGTTTTGATCTTCTGATCACGGATAACGGCAGCGGCTTCGATCCCTCAGCCGTTTCGCGCGACGGCCCGTCTCTCACCGGGCTGGGGCTGTCCACCATGAAAGAGCGAACGGAACTGTCGGGGGGGATCTTTTCCATTGATTCCATGCCCGGGAAGGGAACGAGCATTCGTTGCTCATGGACCGTCTGAATCCATGAGTCTTAACTGCTCATCTGGAGATCTGGTCCTTCTCTACGGGAACCGGAGCACAAAGGCTGTGCTGAGGCATTCCGACGAGAAATCCGGAATTCAGAATCCAGCGAAGCAAGAATTCACAATAAAGACCTTCCCTCTTGCTCAACCAAATCCCTTATATGTGTTGGAGCGAAGCGACTTCAGAATTCCTCCGGCTCTTGACCTGTGAATTCTCTGTATCGTCAGCTATTGGTGTGTCTACACCCATCCCGGGGCAACCCTGAGCCGGACCCGCTGGACCCTGATCTTCACCGGTGGGCCAGGATTACAAGTGTGACTTGATTCGATCCTTGATTTGAGGTAATCTCCTCGTTGAATTCCTAAGGTCTCCGGTCAGGGACGCCGCGGCCGGAATGGCGACTTCTTTTCTCCTTGACACTCGGGTGAGGGGGTTTTCGATTGCTGAGAGACGGGATTATGCCTGAAAAACTTGCGAGTCTGTATGCGCCGGCGCGACGAAGCGATAAGGACACAATTGACCGTCAAAAGAAGCTGCTGGCAAACTACTACGGTTCGCTCAGACAGCTTTATGACGCGGTTTCAGAACTCATCCTGATCGTCAACCAGGACAGGCAGATCGTGTTTTTCAATTCGGTGGTTCCTTCCCTTTTGCGACTCAATAACCCTGAAGACCTGTATGGCCTGCGTCCGGGCGAAGCCCTCGGATGCATATACTCGTGCAGGTATCCGGGCGGCTGCGGCACCAGTGAGTTCTGCGCGCAGTGCGGTGCGGTGAACGCTATACTCGCGGCATTGAGCAACAAGGCGGATCTTCAGGAATGCAGGCTGCTGAGAAGTGATGACGCGGAAGCGCTCGACCTGCTGGTAAGGACCACCCCGCTGGAAGTTCAGGGGCAACCGTTCAGCATTATGGCCATCATCGACATCAGCCATGAGAAACGGAGAAGAACGCTGGAGCGCATTTTTTTCCACGACATAATGAGTACCGTTGCGACCATCAATCTGTGTGTAAAGAAGCTTTATGCAGAGCCGGACAGCAAAAATGTAGCGGGTTTCAGGCAGAACCTTATGAGGAGCGTCGAGCAGTTAATCGACGAACTCCGCTCGCAGAGGGAATTGCTGGCAGCGGAAAACAATGAGCTTGTGGTCAGAATGCAGCCCGTGGACGTACAGTTGTTTGTCAGGGAAGCGGTCGAGGCATTCAGAGACCGCTTCAGTGATCATAAGATCGTGCTCGATGAGGGACAGGTTGAAGACCTGACATTGAATACCGATCGCGCCCTGCTGCAACGCGTGCTGGGAAATATGGTCCTGAATGCGATCGAGGCCAGCCGGCCACATGAAGATGTCGGTGTTTCATACAGGGTTGCGGACGGACAGGTCGAATTTCGAGTTCACAATGCGAGTCACATTCCCGAAGAGATCCGGGTGCAGGTTTTCCAGCGGTCATTTTCGACAAAGGGCGCGGGCCGCGGCCTCGGTACTTACAGCATGAAGCTCCTGAGTGAACGGTACCTTAACGGCAGTGTCGGTCTCAGCAGTTCGCCGGAACACGGGACTATCTTTGTGGCCCGCTATCCCCTCTAATCCCAGCTCGCATTCAAGCGCTGCCGGCGTTGGCTGCGTCGCAGGCTCATCGACGTACTGTTTTCGTACGCCTCCGAGACTTTTCAGAGAAGGTAGCGTGCCATCTTCATCATGATTTCATTCTCCTGGAGGGCCCCGGGCAGGTTTTCCCGGAGCTGTCCTTTGTCGAAGATGAAGATCTGGGGGACGCTCAAGATGTCATAGGTGGAGGAAATGCGGGGGTTGGAATCCACATTGATTTTGGCAACCCGCACCTTGCCTTTGGAATCTCTTCCAAAGGCATCCACAATCGGCAGAAATGTTCGGCAGGTAGGGCACCACGGGGCCCACGCAAACAGGAGGACCGGCAGGGGGGACCGCATCACCTTTTCTTCGAAATCGCTGTCTCCAACCATGATCGAAGCGGTAGTCAACAGCCCCTCTGTCTTCAGTTCCACTCCGCACTTTCCGCATTTGGCCTTTTCGTCGACCTTGTCCAGAGGGATCTTGTTCCGTGTCCAGCACTCCGTACATCTCAGGGTGACGGTGCCCGCATCTTTTGGAGGCTCCTGCCCGCCGTCCAACGGGGAATGGCATTTGCCGCATGTGGCGTCCCGGCTGTCTTTATCGACCGGAATCCTGTTCCTGGCGCCGCACGCCGGGCACTGTATAATCCTGGTTTGTTCGCCAGCCATCAAAGACGCTCCTTACAGACGGGATGCCGGCCCCGAAGCCGCAGTCCGGCATGGCACCAGTCACCTTCGTCACGTTTCCCTGCAGAATTCCATTGCGATTAATCTAATGATCAAAGGTTCAAAATTCAATAGATAAGATGAATTAAAGCCTTTTTGATGTGCACGTATTGACACGGCAGGGGATCAGGGGCAACAGCCGGCTGATGCCCCCGGTCCCTGCCTGATGTCAGGCGACCCGGTTTATGCGGAAAGGTCGACGGGGCTGTAGCTGACTGACCCGCCGGGGTTCAAGAAGGCATTCTCCAGGTTGGAGAAGCGGCTGTTCCCGAAATTCGTTGCATAAGCGGACAGGGCTTCCTGTACCAGCGTGTTGAAGGAAGCCGCACCGGTATCGTCCAGGTACGCCTGAAGCTCATCACACGCTCAGACGAACGCTCAGCAGCAGCTCCAGAAGCACGACCAAGGCGATAAATGTACTCCACAGGTTCTTTGATCGGAAGTAAAGCCAAAGGGCCAGCAGGACCCGAACGGAAGGAAGTATGCCGAGCAACAGCACCCCTGCGCACATCCAAGTCTCACCCGGGGGCAGGGAAGGGTGCAGAATGAGCCGCTGCAAAGGCGGGAAGGGATGTCCGGGGAAGGAAAGGGAATCGGCTGCCATCAACGAACGGATGAAACCGTAGATCATGAGCCCGAAAGCCGCAAGAGAAAACACCAGTGAGACCTTCTGCATCCGGGCCTCAAGCCGGCCCGTCGAATCGCTCTGTGAAAGGGAAAAAGGCATGGATATCGCACTCCCGTCCTGTCTGGATTGGAAACTTACCGGTGCTTAACTTCTATTTGTTCATGCGCACTAGGCCAGCGCCTCGAAGAGCATGTACCCTCCCATGATCAGCAATAACATGATCAGCGCCGCGCGGACCCATCCTACCCGCAGCCGGGGAAGGGCGTAGACGCCGAGCATTGCTCCCATAAATACCCCCAATGCCGTCGGGATCACTATTGTGGGATAGATATCTCCTCTGCCGTAATAGACGAAAACACTCGCGGCGGCGGTGATTCCCACCATGAAATTACTCGTTGCCGTGGCGATTCCCAGGGGGACATCCATGACGGCATACATAATGGGTACTTTGATAAATCCGCCGCCCACGCCGAGCAGCCCGGAAATCATGCCCGCCAGCCCGGCTCCTGAGAGCCCCATAGCCCAGTGCCTGGGTTGATATTCCGGACGGAACAGGCTTTCCCGGCTGGGCGTTTTGGCCTGCCGTCCGGCCTTGAAATGAGTATACGCCGCCGTGAAGAACACCACGCACGCAAAGAGTATCTCCAGAACTCGAGCATGGAACACTCCTGCAAGCCAGCCTCCGGCGATGGCAGCCGCAGTCGTGACCAGTTCCAACCGCAACGCCAGAGAGGTATCTGCTCCCCGGCCGCGGGGGGCAAAGGCGGCCACGCCGGCCGATGTGGCGATGACGCCCACCAGGCTGGTGCCGATGGCTGTCCGCATGGTGAGATGGAAGAGCAGCCTGAGGAGAGGAACGAGAAAGATGCCTCCGCCCAGACCCATCACAGCCCCCAGGATGCCCGCCAGTATGCCTATGAGGAAGAGGCTCGATACGGCCGCCACTCGGTTCTCCCCTGTCTATCCCAGCGCCAGAAAACGTTGCCAGTCGGCCAGGTCGAGTTTGAGGTCCTTGTAGCGGGCCTGCAGCGCCGCATACAGCTCCGCATTTTCAATGGCCAGGCTTACCAGGTCGGCAACGGACTGCAAAAAAGTGATGGCCACAGGACCGAAATGGCGAGGGACAGCAGCGTGGACCCGCATGACTCCCAGTTTTCGGTCCTTCAATTTCAGAGGAACCGCCAGGATCGAGCGTATCCCTTCCTTTGCTGCTTCGCGAGGGTACTCGAAGCCTGAATCGTGTTCCAGATCATGGAGCACGACCGTCTCGCCGGCGAGAACACGGACATCAATGCCGCTTTTGGCCACGTGTACCTCTCCCTTCCCGAGGTAGGTCTCGCTCAGACCGTGCGATGCAATAAGACGCAGGGTGCGGCCTCTGCGCCCCAGGAGCCTGATGGAAGCTCCTTTCATCCACATTTCCTTGACGGCGGCCTCCAGGACGCGTTGGAGCATCTGTTCGAGATCCGATGAAGCGTTCAGCGCTTCGGCAATCCGGTAGAGACTCTGCCGCAGGCGCACCTTTTCCAGCACCGCCGCGCCCAGGTCGGCCAGGCTCCAAAGGAGGGACATGGTTTCAGGGTCGTCGAAATTCTGTGTTTCCGAATACAGATGAATCGCACCCACAATGTGCCCCCTGACCGACAGCGGCACAGCCGTCATTCTCCTTGAACCTTCCAGGAACTGAGCCGCATGGTGAAATTCAGGCTCCTCTGCAACATCTGCGACCGAAACCGATTCTCCGGCGAAAAGACGCTGATTGAACCTGCTTTGTTCCACACCCAGCGGCATCTTGGACAGGTATGCTTCGCTCAGTCCGATCGCCTTGCCCAGGGTGAAACCGTTCCCATCCGGATTGAGCAGGAGTACGAGGGCCTGGGCGGTTGATAATGCCTCGGCCAGGTGGTCCAGTAATACCTGGATTACTTCGGTTTCCAGGAGAACACTGCTCAAGGCATGCGTCGTCTCCCGGACCGTTTCGAGGTAGGCGCAGGCGCCGGACACATTCGCCATATTCCGTCCCCTCCGTGGTTTAAGATTTGGAAAATATTCTATTCTCTTTCCGCCGTCTCAGCGGAAAGAAAAGACTTTGTGCCCTTTGCATCTTGACCGGAGCCCTGCGAACGGGACAAGCGGGCGGTGAAATACTACGTGGAGCGCAAACCATCAGCCCTCCCTCACGATTTCATGATATTTTTCCGGGATGCGAGGTTCGGAAAGAAGGCCCAGATTGGGGACTGGATACCTGAAGGCCCCCCGGCTGCGCACATACTCCAGGCCGTCCACAAGGTTGTCGAACCTTGAATAAGGAATCGCAAACGACATTTCATGGTCCTGGGTCCCGGCAAAAACCCTTTCTCCGGGGCCGGGCACCATGTAGGTGCACTCTCCGGCCTGGAGGGCACCCGCGAGCCAGGCCGAACAGCCGTACCTTCCGGTACTGACGGCCTCGATCCCGGGCCCGCGCCGGAAATTGGCGGCCTGGATCAAGGTCAATACCTGAGCAGGAGTCCCGTATGCCACCACCAGGTCAGGAACAAACCGGCATCTATTGACGGGCGACAGCCATACCTCCTGGTAGGTATTCAGAGCCCATCGGGGATAGGACGCCTCCATTTCTTGCATGTATTTTATGTCATCCTGGTAGAATTCCCCAAGGCGCCCGTCCAGGAATGTATCCGGCTTTCTGTGGCCCATGAAGATTCGCGGGAGAGGGCAGGCATGGTCTTCGTCCCTGAAGGCCATTGTCCATTCGAACGTCCTCGCGATGGACATGCCCTGGCAGACTGCGAGCCTGTTGCCCAGGTCCCTGACAGGATATTTGGTTTTTTCGGGTGGGGTTTCACCCTGTTTCGCCAGCTTGACGGCCACAGGCCTTGTAGTAAAACGGCAGTGCTTTTCGAGTGCTTCTGCAAGCTTTCTTGTCTTTTCGTCCACGAAATCTCCTCTTTTCGCAAGTCGTTACCAGCTCATAGGAGCCCTGTTTCCTTGAACAGGGCATTTACGATAGCCTGCGCCTCTTCTTGAATTCTCCGCAGATGTTCTTCCCCTTTGAAACTCTCTGCGTAAATCTTATAGATATCTTCGGTCCCCGACGGCCTGGCCGCGAACCAGCCGTTTTTCGTCACCACCTTCAGTCCGCCGATGGGGGCGTTGTTTCCCGGCGCCTGGGTGAGTTTCGCGGTGATGGTTTCTCCTGCCAGATCTTTTGCCCCGACCATCTCCGGGGACAGGGTCTTCAGGGTTTCCTTCTGCTCGGGTGTGGCAGGGGTGTCTATCCGCTCGTAGACGGGGCTCCCGAAATTCCCGGTAAGGTCGGAATAGAGATCAGCAGGGTCCTTTCCCGACCTGGCAGTCATTTCGCAGGCGAGCAAGTCCATGATGATGCCGTCCTTGTCCGTGGTCCACACGGTGCCGTCTTTCCTCAGGAAAGCCGCTCCTGCGCTCTCCTCACCTCCGAACCCGTAGGAACCGTCCAGGAGCCCGTCCACGAACCACTTGAAGCCGACGGGCACCTCCATAAGTCGCCGTCCCAGGTGAGCAGTGACGCGGTCGATCATGGAGCTTGAGACGAGAGTTTTTCCAACCGCGGCGTCATCTTTCCATCCGGGTCTGTTCCGGAACAGGTACCAGACGGCGCTTGCGAGGTAGTGGTTGGGGTTCATGAGACCGGCGCTCTTCGTCACAATGCCGTGGCGGTCTACGTCCGTGTCATTGCCGAAGGCGATGTCAAACTTGTCTTTCAGTTTTATCAGGCTCGCCATGGCATAGGGCGAGGAACAGTCCATGCGGATCTTTCCGTCTTTATCCACGGTCATGAAAGAAAAGGTCGGATCGACAACGCGGTTGACCACTTCCATGGAGAGCCCGTATCGCTCGACGATGGGGTCCCAGAAATCAACAGCCGAACCTCCCAGCGGGTCAACCCCTATCCGGACACCCGCCCCGGCAATGGCTTCCATGTCAATAATGTTCTTGAGGTCCTCCACATACGGCGTAATGTAGTCGTACTCACCGGTAGTCTCGGCCTTGAAAGCCTTTTCAAAGGAGATCCGTTTCACCCCGCTCATTCGATTGGTGATGATTTCGTTCGCCCTTTTTTGGATGATCCGGGTTGTCTCCGGGGATGCGGGGCCGCCTTCGGGAGGATTGTACTTGAATCCGCCGTCTTCGGGAGGGTTGTGGGACGGGGTGATGACGACGCCGTCCGCCAGGTCTTGCGGGTGGTTCCGATTGAAAGTCAGGATCGCGTGGGAGATGACCGGAGTGGGCGTGTACCGCAGTCCTTTCTGGAGCATGACGGGTACCCGGTTCGCCCCGAACACCTCAACCGCGCTGATCAGGGCCGGTTCCGAAAGGGCGTGGGTGTCCATCCCGATGAACAGGGGGCCGGTGATCTTCTTCATTGCGCGGTATTCGCAGATAGCCTGGCTGACGGCCAGGATATGATCCTCGTTGAAGCTGCTTTTCAAGGCCGAGCCCCGGTGACCGGATGTCCCGAAGGCAACCCTCTGATTCGGATCCGACGGGTCGGGTTTCCGTGCAAAATAGGCGGATACGAGTCTGGGAATATTTGCGAGCAGCGACCTGGGAGCCGGCTTTCCTGCCAGTTCATGGACCATTTTGATCAC
>CAZEGG010000079.1:0-11642 GCA_964511755.1 uncultured Desulfobacteraceae bacterium
AGATCCCCCTGCCCATGGTGTCCATCCCCGGGTTGTACTTGTCATAGCTCCCGCTTGTCCCTCCCCCGGTATCGGTATACGTTTCACCAGTTTCCCGCACGCCGTCTCCATTGGTATCGTCAAATGCTTCAGGATAACCGTCTTCCAGCGGGTCATAACCTCCTGAAAAGATGACAGCCTCTTTCACCGTATCGGAAGCGGTCTGGATCCTGGCAAAAAAGGGCTTATTCCAGGAATAACCCATTTCCGTATAATCTCCTGTCCCGCCTTCTATGTGCCACTTGACCGTCCAGAGGCTTGGATCCGGCTGGGTTACATCGAGGGCCCAGTAGCTCTTGCCCCCGCGCCGTTCGCCGAAGACGAGGGTTTTGTCGTAATAATCTCCGGTCTTGCTCCCCCGAAAAAGATTGCAGGAGCCGTCTACCGTGTAGGGATGCTCATCGGTATTTTCGAAGAGTTTGAGATCCGGAAGGAGGTCCGAAGGAACAAAGGCGAAGATTTCATCTCCGGCTGTGTAGGTCTTTCCGTCAATAGTGGCCGTGGCCGGAGAATCCAGAAACACGTGGAGCATGCCGTCATTGGCCCCGATGGCCACAAAACGGAACTCCAGATCGCCGGTTGCATCCATGTAGTCAATGATCCTCGGTTCCGAATGGATCATGTCGCCCAGGACCCAGTTCCGCTTGGCAACCGGGCTCCCGTCTGTCTGGGCGGCAAAGGTGTATCCATACATAAAGTTGATGATCTTATATCGGTCTTCGTCGGTCGTGACATCGAGGTCCGTATTGCTGACGTTGGCGGCATTGAACGGCACGAGCGTGCTGCCGCTATAGGTGTAAATTTTGCGGAAATCATAATAAGGGCCTGTTGCAAGGGGAACTGCGTCCAGGGCGCTTTTCAATCTCCCTCCGGCGCCTCCCTTGTCCACTTCTCCTCCATCGTTGGTGTCCGACCAATACGACTGGGAACTGGTCTTGAAGGAGCCGTCACAGTTTCCCGCCAGGAACCCGTTCTTGTCCACGACCGTCCACTCGGCGTCGGATCTCCCGCAGTCAGTCCTCACCTGATAGTTCAATCCGTACTTTTTCAAGTTACCCTGCCAGTGGTCCCCAGTGATGGGTTTGAAAAAGGCCATATACAACTTGTCGCCGCTCTGCGTCCTGTTGGCCTCGTCCACCGAGACCACCGGAGCCGTAAAGGCTACGGAAGCGCTCATGGAAAGCCCCAGGCTGTAAAAGGCACTGATAACCTGTTGCTCATCATAGGCGGAGATGTAACGGCCGGCGCTGGAATCGGCCACATCGGCCAGCATGGGATTGTCCAGCCCGAAAGAGATGGAGTGAATGGTATGCTTGTAGGTGGCCTTGTTGTACATCCAGTGGGCCGCATCATCCAGGTGGTTGGCGTCGCCGCCGAAGGTCCAGTTGTCCGCGTCGCCATATGCCGCGCACGTGCCGTACCCGGTTGCACAATACCCGAAGGTCGGGTTTGGGTAAGACGTTGCGGTACTGTCATTGATCCTGCTCCACTCGTTGTCGTAATTTGGAAAACCGTCCGTCATGATGACGATATAATTCTGAGAGCAGGCGGCTGTCGAACTGTTTGCGTGCAGGTAGCTGTAATCAGAGTTGTAGGCATCCTGGGCGGCCTCTCCCAGCGGAGTGGATCCGTTTGGGTTGAGCCCGTCAATCTCGGTGAGGATGTCATCAACCGATGTGCCCAGGGGTGCCAGTACCGTGCCGCCGTCCGTGCTGTTGAGGCGGGTCAATCCCCAGGTGATCTGGTCGCTGGTCTCGTCAATCACATGTTTCATGGCGTTCTTGGCCACGTCCATCCGGGATTTTATTTTGAAGCCCTCACCATCGGCGCCGTTGCAGCAGGTGAACTCGGGCTCCCCGGTCACGACCGTATCCCCCGGGGCGAAGGAGGAATACTGGATCTTGGTGATGCGGTAACCGTAGTCGGCTCCAGTGCAGTTATTCCCCCCACCTGCGGCCACGTGAAACTTGACTGTTACGGAGGTCACGCCGTCAACGTCGTAGACGCCGGTCCAGCCGCTTCCGTCACATCCGTAGAGCAACCCACCTGCGGTTTCTTCGATCCCTGCGTCCCCACTGGAGACCATGGTGAGGACATTCCCGTTCTGGTCTTCCAGGAACACCCCGTCCTCATCGGAACCGCTAGATCCGCAAGTACATCCTCCTGTGGTGCTGTTCTCAACGTCCAGCCGGTAGAAGTAGACCTTCAATGATTTCGGGTTTCCGTATGCGGCCAGGTCTATGGTGCCGTTCGTCTCATTCCTGTTGGAAGAGTAGTCATAACCGTATTGCTGATTCTGGATCCTCGAAATGCCGACCTCGGTCCAGACAGTGGTGCCTCCGCCGGCAACTCCGGATTTGTCGCAGATGGATCTCCAGGCCCTGTCATCCTGTCCGCTGTACGTGGAGGGCAGATTGGAAGCGCAGGTCGCGTCGGGCATGCCGTTCACCTTGAAATCCTCCACCAGCTTGATGAAATTGAGGAAATTTCCCGTCACAAAAAGGTAGACCCGGTGTGGTCCGTATGGGTTTCCGTGGTAGTCGGTGTGTAGGCGCATTGCATCATCCGGGTTGTCGGTGAACTGGTAGTGGGTGGAAGTATTTTTTTCGAAAAAGCCCGAGAAATAGTATCCTGACGATTTCAAAAAACCCACGAAGCCGACGTCCGTGACCACGCCGGAAAGAGTGTCTGTCACTTCATGGCTCAGGGCGATATCTTGAGCGTTCGGGAGCAGGGAGTCCCCGTAGTTGTTGATTATGTTATTCCAGGGGGCCGCAGGGGCGGTTCCACTGACAAAGCGGATGTCGGAAGGGAATACCACGTGCTGCTCCCCGCTGAGGGTCGTCGTATCAATAGAGGATATATCCGATACGGTCCAGGGATTGCCGCTGCTGTCGTAGAGGGCGAAGATCCCGCCCGCCAGCATCGGATATCTCGCATCGTAATCGGGGTTTGTATCGGATCCGGTGTTCATCATGATATCATCGATGGTTGAAGACTGACGGGCATTGCCCTCGGAGTCCGTATAATTGATGAAATTGTGCTCCACATACGTGGAAACGAGATAGATCCTGTTCGGATCAAGACGGTCATAGTCGTTTGGCGTCGCGCTCGCATCCTGATCCCACCAGCAGTTTCCGTTCGCACAGCCCAGCGCCTCCTCCGCGCCGTTCGGATCGCAGTCTCCGTCGTCGTAAGCGAGGGCGTCAGAGGTATCCCCGTCGCCGTTGGGGTCTCGCATCCAGCGCATGAAGTTGGCGAAATCCTCATTTTCATCATACACGGGCCACGACATGCTCCCCGACGTGTCGATAAGGAGCATGGCGTTATTCTTGACCGACGTTCGATACACGTCCGTATCATCCGCCGAAGCCGCGCTGATTGCCATGAGAAAGGCGGCAAAGAAAACCAGGAGCAGTTGATGGAGCTTTATCTTTTTCATAGGAGTCTCTCCCGTTTTTTCCGGTTGCTACATAGTATCATTCGGCCCTGGGACCGATCTTGTAATACCTGGACTTAACACTGACCTTGGCCCCGGTCGTATCGATATCATAGTCATATCGGCTGAAATGGATCACGGAATACCCGGGGGGCGGAAGGAAATAACCCAGGTACTTCAGGGTGAAATTGTAATCGTTTCCGGCCACCTCGTGCGGGGTGGGCGCCGGCAGGGAATCGCCATCCCACTGTCCCTCTTGATTAGCCAAGGTCTTGGGTGTATTTATGTCGGTAACAGCATAGTTTCCCCGTCCCAGTTCTGCTGCTTCACGGTTGAGGCCGCCTTCTGCGATGAAGAAATTCTGCTTGTAAGGGATTTCGTTTCCGGCGATCTGAACATCTGTTGTGGAAGTCCGGCTGGCCATGATCCCCGCCAGGGTCAACACCACAAGGATCATCAGGGCGATCACCGTGATATTTCCTCTTTCCCGTTGGCTTTCAGTAAATAGGCGTTTCATACGTTCTTCTCTCATCCACAAATTATGATTGTTATAACCGTTTAATGCAGGAGAGGCTCACCTGATGCTGGTCGTTCCCCCCCCAGGTGACCAGAATGGTTATGGTCTTGGTATCCGTAATGGGATCGTTATCGGCTACATTCCAGACTCGGTGGTAAATACCCCCCCCTGCCACACCTTCTTCATTCACCTTGAGTTCTTCATGGTCCTTGGTGGCCAAGGAAAGCAGGTTTCCATTGTTCCCCGGCTGCGTGTCTGCTAATGCGGCATCCGTGTAGGCTTTGCCCAGGAGATCTTCCATCTTCTGCTCGGCCAGGCTCAGGGCAGTGCTGGTATTACTGCTGAAATAATTCCCTTGAATAGCCGAAACCTGCATTTTGGCAGCAGCCAGAAGCCCCACGGTGAGAATGGCGATGGCGATCATGACCTCGATGAGCGTAAAACCCTGTTGCCGGACTGATGCTGTGTTCCCCATTTTTCGCACCTGTTTCTCTTCCATCTTACAACCCGACGTTTCTGGTCTTGACCAGGGAGGTAAGGAGTCTTCTCCGGTAGCCGTCGTTCGGCGTTATCACCTGGTCTCCCATGGTGTAGGAATTGTTGTTTGTGTAGCCCCGGTTGGTGTGGTCGGTTCTGGCCAGAAGACACACCTGGACGGCCCGCACATTGGCCTCCTGGCCGGCCGGATCATCGACCGTGGTCCCATCGGCCAGAACATACTGAATCTGAAGATTGTCCATATTTTCCGCGACAACCTGGAAGCCGTTGTCATTTCCGAGGTCTTCCCGGAGAAGACTTGGATGATTGGCATCTTCGTTTACCTTGTAGATGACAACGTCGGCACGGTAGACCCAGTCCCCGGTGCCGTAACTTTCCTGGAGGTTGTTGACGAATGTGAGGGTGCTTCCGGCTTTCGATTGGACTTCGAAAACTTCCGCCCTGCTCAGGTCGCTCTTCAGGAGGACGCCGAATTTATACGTGGTATCGTCAAGGTTCAGCGGAGTCCCGACGCTATTTTGAAAAGGATTCAGTGTGAGCGTGGTGTTTGTTACCGCATCCGCGGACGTAAGCTGCCGAAAGTCGGTGGGCTCATTGCCTGCCTTGATGATGACGATGACATCTGTTCCGGGCTTGACGTCAATGCCCGAACCATCGTCGTTGTTCCTTCCATAGATCAGGGGGCGTATCGCCTCGTTGCCCGCAAGGGTGGGATCCCAGTCGATGGTCGTGTGCGTGGTGGTATCAAAATTGGTGATAAAACCTGCCATCTGGATATCCCGGCTCATGGTATACATGGCTGCCCGTAGATTCTGCTGCATTGCAGTGACCTGATCCTGAATCACAAAGGAATCTTCCTGGGATTTGAAGGTGCCGTAAATCGCACCGATGACCACCAGACTGATCACCGTGGCCACGAGCAGTTCCAAAAGGGTGAAGCCGCGATTTCGTGTTTTCTCTTCCTGCATGATGTGCATCCTCACTATTCCGTTATTCCCAGGCGGCCCCGTTCCATTTTCTCATGAGAATCACCCCGCTGCCGAGAACGCCTACTGCGTAGGTGTCGTTTGCGTTATTCTGCAGGTACACATACCCGCCCGCAAGGCTGTTGATCATTCCCCGTGGATTGAATACGACGGTGTTATCGTTGGCGCCGGTAACCTCTGAAAAACTGATCTCATCATCGAAAGATGCGCCCCCGTCCTGGGCGTTGACGGTTGCACCGGCGTGGCCGTAGCGGGTATTGCTTCCGTAGTCGGACAGGACGAACGTTTTTTCCACCACATTATCGCCTGCTGTTGAGTAGTCGCCGTCGGTTCCGCCGCTGATCACCTGGTATGTTCCGGCTCCCGGAATAAATTTGACTGCCCACTCGCCGTTATTCCGAATGGCCTGCATTTTGGTGAGCTGAAGTTCTGAATAGAGGTCGTCCGCCCCCGATCTGAGGTGATACCGGGGGAGCCATACGGAAAAGGCAGGGATGGCCATGGCGAGGATGATGGCCAGCACCACCATGGTGACCAGCAGTTCAATCAGTGTAAAAGCGTCTTGTTTTCGCATGATCATTTCCTGACAATTTTGTGGGGGTTAAACTCCCGAAACTGCTTTCGGTTTTCTCCTTGCAAAATAGATGCCAAACATCTTGACCCAGCTTTCACGGACGCGCCCTGTTTCATCGCTTTAAAATTATTGGGAAAATAGACACGGGTTGGGGCGGCACCTTGAAGGGGCTGGGAACAAACATGTAAACAAATTTATCGATCGTAAAAAAACCTAACATTGCCCTTGGCGGCATTCGGGGCCCCTTTGACCGGACGCTTACTTATCCCCGGAGGGGACAGTGCTGAAGCCCAGGGTCAGAGTGTAGTCATGGGCTCCTTCCCCGTACGGGCGCATGCCGAGTCTGTTTGGCTGCCTATCCGAAATTTCCCTTGTCATTTCATATGCTTTTGAAGCCTCTTCTGTCATACCCTTTTTCATATAGACGAAAGACAGGTTCCTGTACACGATCAGGTCGAAGGAGGTCGGTGCTTTGCTGTCCTTTATGGCTTTCTGAAAATAGAAGAGCGCCTGATCGTAGTCTTTCTCACCGCAAAAGAGGGTTCCGAGGTTGTTGTTCGCCTGTTGATCATCAGGTGAAAACCGGAGTGCCGTGAAAAAATCCTGTTTGGCCTTTGCGTATTTGTTAAGCTCGAAGTAGGCGAGCCCACGATTGGTATAGGCGGCCGCGCTATCAGGCTCGAAACGAATGGCCTCGGTGAAACTGGCCACCGCCTGGTCAGGTTTCGCCTGCTTCAGCAGTCTCGTCCCCTCACGAAAATAATGGCCCCCGTCCATCGCCAAACCGTGCCCGGAAAAAAGCACCAGAACAGAAAGGAAAAGAACAACGCCTTGCATCCATCTCTTCAGAGCATTTCTCTTCATGGTAAACTCCATAAATCCCTCTCTTTCCTTGTTTCGACAAAGAAGGAAAGAGAGGATGGTATTGGGTGTCGATCCCGTCGGTCCTCTGTGATTCTTATCGGCACGCAATACCGGCAACTTGAAAGCTCTTTGGTCCGGGAGCGGGTGCGTGCATCCGGGGGAAGCTCTGATCGACCAGCAAGCTTGCTGGTCGATCAGGAATTTCACCAAATCCCCCGGTGAAAATCATTAAGCAAAAGTCAGGTGGTGGATTTAGGGGAAGAGCTGAAGGTTGCATTTCCTCCGTACGAAGGCTATATTAATATGGTATTTTTTCGAATTGCCTTGGAGAAGAAAGGATTTCTACGCCATCCCCTTTGAATGGGGAATACACCAGCAGGAAAATAGGACAATTGCAGGGAGGAGGATCGAACATGGCGATCATTACCATTTCCAGAGGATCCTACAGCAAAGGGAAGGAAGTGGCTGAAAAAGTGGGGGAAAGACTTGGATACGAGTGTATTTCTCGTGACGTCCTGCTCGAAGCATCCGAGCGGTTCAACATTCCGGAAGTCAAACTAGTGAGGGCTATCCACGATGCGCCTTCCATTTTAGGTCGCTTTGCCTATGGCAAGGAGAAATACGTTTCTTTTATCGAAGAGGCGATATTGAGACATTTCAAGAAGGACAATGTGGTCTACTGCGGACTGGCAGGGCATTTTTTCGTCAGGGGGGTCTCTCACGTCCTCAAGGTAAGGATTCTTTCAGATTTTGAAGACCGGGTTCGGCTTGAGATGGAGCGGGAAGGAATTTCGGAAAAGGAAGCAGCCCATATTCTCCAGAAGGATGATGAAGAGCGGAGAAAGTGGAGCATCCACCTCTACGGGATAGATACAGGGGACCCCACCCTCTATGATCTGGTGATTCACATCAAGAAAATAAGCGTGGCTGCTGCTGTAGACATGATCTGCAATACCGTGACCTTGGAAGAATTCAAGACCACCCCGGAGTCTCAGAAAATGATAGAAGACCTTGCCCTCGCGGCCGAGGTCAGAGCAGCCGTTATCGATGTTAAACCGGATGCCCGAGTTCTCGCAACAGACGGGAATGTCCTGATAAAGACAACAGAAATAGGGTCCAAGGAATTGGCGCTTGAAAAAGAGCTGGAGAAAATCGCTGCCTCAGTTCCCGGCGTAAAACATGTGGAAACTGCCGTGCGGCCAAAGGACATCGCCGACTGAGAGGTAAACATGCCGAGGTCCCCGGAAGACTGGGGGCCACGGCAGAAGCACGGATTATTGTTGCGATGAGGCTCCTCACAGCTTCTTGAGGAGCTGATTGGCGGCCGTGAGCATGGGGTCCCATACAGGGCCGAAAGGCGGGGCATACGCCAGGTCGCACTGAACGAACTCTTCTACGGTCATATGGGCCTGAAGCGCAACAGCCGGAGCATCAATCCGGTGAGCCGCTCCTTCTCTACCCACCATCTGTACACCGAGGAGACGGCCGGTTTTCCTGTCCCCCACCATCTGTACTCCTATCTTGGAGGCCCCAGGATGAGAATGGGCGCGGGTCCTGCCTTGGATCATCATTTCAACAGGATCAAAGCCCGCCCTTTTCGCCTCGTCCACATTCAGGCCGGTGCGAGCCACCTGGAGATCGAACACTTTGAACACTGCAGACCCTGCAATGCCGGGAAGGGCCACCTTTTCTCCCGTGATATTGTCTGCTACCGCCCAGCCGGCCCTGTTGGCCCGCAAGGCGAGAGGAATCCAGGTCTTCTGACCGGTCACGACATGATACGCATCGGCGCAGTCCCCGGCCGCATAGATATCCTGGTTTGACGTGCGCAGGGATTTGTCCACGGCGATGGATTTCTTGACGCTCAGGGCGAGCCCGGCATTTTCGGCAAGCTCCGAGCTGGGCCTCACACCGACTCCCACCAGGACCATCCGCCCTTCGAGCTCCAGGTCGGTGCAGAGCACTTTGAGCCCTCCGACCGCCTGCTCTATTCCTTTCACCTCGTGACCCGTATGGAGCATAATCCCATTGGCCTTGACCTCTTCCCTGACCATCAGAGAGAGATCTCCATGCATCCAGGGGAGAAAGACGGGGCCCGGTTTCACCATGACCACTTCAATGTTTCTGGCGCGAAGGGCCTCACACATCTCAAGGGCAATATAGCCCATTCCCATGATGACCGCCCGGGTAACGTCATGTTCGGCTATGAATCTCTTGATTCGCCTCCCGTCATCGAGGTTCTTCAGTCCCATGACTCCGGGAAGATCAAATCCCGGCAAGTGGGGGATTATCGGGGACGCCCCGGTAGCGATGAGCAATTTATCATAAGGCACCTGGAACGGATCACCTTCGACTGAGGTCCCCCGGACCGTCTTCCGCGCCGGGTCAATGACCTCCACCCGGTACCGGGTTCTGAGGTCTATTCCCTGTTTTTCCCGGAACATCTGAGCCGGTCTCACGATAAGGTCGTCTATTTCCCTTGCGGGATCGGCGATATTGTACGGCATCCCGCATGCGCTGTAGGAGACGTCGCTGGTCTGCTCCAGCACAGTCACCTCCATGTCGGGGCTTCTTCTCTTGGCGCGGCTTGCAGCGCTCATCCCGGCTGCATCGCCGCCAACGATCACGAATTTCATACCGGGTCTCTCCTCTTTTCGGATGGTGCCGCGTAGTAGATCGAGCCATCCCTCCGTTCCGTCACAACCTGCCCACTCCTTGTCAGCCTGCCAAGATATTTTGAAACTTCGTTCATGTGCATGCCGAAGCTCTGTGCGATCTGTTCCGCGGTACATGGACGCCGTTCCAGCATGGCCGCCATAGCATCCTGGGTGACTCGCATATGAGTTCCCTGTGTCGACCTGAAATCAGCAATGATCTCTGCCCGCGGGTCGAACAGGGCGCACAGGCTTTCCATTTCGTCCGCGGTCACGGGTACGGAATACTCCTCCGCAGGCGGGCGAACGGCTGTATTCAGTTGAATGCGGTCAGGAGCTACCTGCTTGGCCAAGGCCGCGATTTTCCGTACATCCTCAGGAGCCGCGTTCATGCCCTTGACAAGAAAGACCTCCAGGTAGAGTTTTCCGTCGTATCCGGCCCGAAAGGCCTTTTCTCCTTCTACCAGCATATCAAAGCGCAGGGAAGGATGCGGGCGGTTCACTAGACCGTACGATGCGTCATCCCAGGCACTGAGCGACGTCTTGACTATGCTGGCGTGGGAGGCGGCCTCCCGCACCTCGGGAAGGTAAAGCATGGTGCCGTTGGTCAAGAGCAGTGTGGGAATCTTGCTGTTCTTGCGCACAAATTCCAGGATCTCTCCGAAATGGGAATGGAGAGTGGGCTCACCGGAACCGGATAAGGTAATGTAATCGGCCTGACCGTTGGTCCTCAGCCAGTCTTCGAGCTCGGAGATCACATCTCCTGTCGGGACATATTCCCTCCGCTCAAGAGACTTCTTGGAACTCCGGCCGAGCTGGCAGAAGACGCAGTCCAGGGTGCATGTTTTTGGCGGGGTCAAATCCACTCCCAGAGAGCGCCCGAAGCGGCGTGACGGTACCGGCCCGAACAGGTGGTGATACTTCCTGGCCATGAATGATCCTCCTTGATTTAGAAAAACGGCATTTCATGAAGAAGTCAAGAAAATTTCATATGCGCTTGAGAGGCAGAAACCGCAGCTTAATTCTATCGAGTTCCCCAAAAAAAGTCTTTCATTAGTCTTTACTTTATGCAAAAAAAATGCTTTTATCCGCTGGGGATATTTCCCGTGCCCCGGAATTTATGGTATCGCTTTCGGTTCGAGAGTCACATATAGTTGGCACCCGTTCACAAACAGATATTGGGCGCCGGCCCCGATAGCTTCGGGACGCGCGCCTTGAGGAATCGGGCTGCTGTTGCGGGAACCGGACAGGAAAGGAGGATCACACTGAATGTCGATCATTACAATATCAAGGGGATCGTACAGCAAGGGTCAGGAGGTAGCGAAAAAAGTCAGCGAAAGACTTGAATACGACTGTATTTCTCGTGATGTTCTTCTTGAAGCCTCAAAGGAATTCAATGTGCCTGAAATCAAACTGGTCCGGGCAATCCATGACGCACCGTCGATCCTCGACAGAATCGGGTACAAGAAGGACAGGTATATCACTTTCATACGGTCCGCGATTCTCCAGCATTTCAAGAAGGACAACGTCGTCTATTGCGGGCTCGCCGGTCACTTTTTTGCGAATCATATCTCTCACGTGCTGAAAGTGCGGGTCATCGCCGACCTTGAAGAGCGGGTCAGAAGTGAAGTGGAACGTGAAGGAATATCGAGGAAGGAAGCCCTGCACATTCTCAAGCAAGACGATGAAGAACGAAGGAAATGGAGTGAACATCTCTATGGCATTGATACTCGTGACCCAAGCCTCTACGATCTGGTGATCCATGTGAGAAAGATGTCAACGGACGATGCCGCGAAGGTGATCTGCGAGACAGTGGCTCTTGATACGTTCAATACAACTCCCGAATCACAGCAGGCTGTGGAAGACCTCGCTATCGCTGCACAGGTGAAAGCCGCTCTTATGGATTTCAGGCCGGATGTCGATGTTGTGGCTTCCCGGGGTCTTGTGCAGATACACACAGCGGCGTTGCTCGTTAAGGGAGAAGATTTCGTCGGCGATATCGAAGCGATTGCCAGATCAGTGGACGGGGTGAAGGAAGTGAGAGTGGGGGTGAAGCCCATGGATCTTTCCG
>CAZEGG010000080.1:0-11553 GCA_964511755.1 uncultured Desulfobacteraceae bacterium
CGAACCCTTTAGTGATATCTATGATGTGACACCCGCTGATATCTCTGAGTGTTGGGTAATCACTAGTGGAGAGATTAAGAATACTGCATTGGAGAGCATCAGAGGAAGGCTTCATAAGTCAAACCTTGATAAAATAACTCGCATGATCGATGTGCATAAACTTATTGACCTTATAAACGAACACATGCCAGATTTTTGGTTTTATGATCGCATACTCCTTTCGGCCGCACATGACATGCGATCTCTAATATCGGCTGCGCATTCCCGCGCCGTGTACCTCGCAGAGCATCCAGAAGAGCCAACTGGAACTGAAGTCCGGGATGCTGCAATAGAAATATCTAATGAGATGAAACTTCTTGACAGAATAGTCAATACGGTTACTAATTCGAAGGAATAAACCACTGGCATGCCAGTGGTATGAACAATGGCTACGCCAGTGATTAGTGTCGAGAAAAAAGAAATCTCCTACAATGAGAGAGCCAACTGCTCAATGAAGGAGATTTCAGATGGAACGTTTTCATAGGTTAGCACACTCGGTTTGGGATTGTAAGTACCACGTGGTTTGGATACCCAAGTACAGGCGGAAAGAACTCTACGGAGCAAAGAGAGGCATTGTGGTGGATACGATCAGGCAGTGGGCGCGAATCAAGGGCATAGAGATCATAGAGGGGCACGCAATGCCCGACCATATTCACCTTTGCGTTTCGATACCGCCCAAGTATGCAGTAGCTCACACCATCGGCCTGTTGAAAGGCAAAAGCGCCTCGGAGGTGATGAGTTTCGGAACCAAAAGCAGCCGAATGGTCCGAGGTCGGACATTCTGGGCAAGAGGCTACTGTGTCAGTGCAGTAGGCCTTGATGAAGAAAAGGTTCGAGAATATATCAGGAATCAGGAACAATTGGATATTTTTGAAGAAGGCATTGATCTTTAGAATAAACCGTTAGAGTGGTTGGCTGAGACCCCCCTTTAGGGGGGCCTCATGATACCACCAGTTCACTGGTGGTATTCATTTCGCTTGGGGTCACGGCGGACAATTAATAATTTTACTAAACGATCCAGACATGGTGATTGTTGTTACTGCAGATCCGTTTTACGGTAAGGAAAAGCATTTTAATTCGTGGAAATATGAAAAGTCAATTATCAACCTGGTCGGTAAATTTATAAAGTCATTGCCATTGGAATGATTAATCACGCCTGACTCTTGAAATACACCACTGCCAGAGGAGGGAGCGTTATGTTGAGAGAATAAGGCCTGCCGTGAAACGGGATGTGCGATGCCTCTACGCCTCCCAGGCTCCCCTGGCCGCTACCCCCATAATCCTGGGCGTCGCTGTTCAGTATCTCCTTCCAGAATCCACCGCCGGGCACTCCTACCCGGTAGTTTTGCCTGGGAACAGGCGTAAAATTGAACGCCCCAATCACCACCTCTTGCGTTGAGCGTGCCTTGCGCATCAGGCTGAGAGTGCTTTGCAGCGCATCGTTACAGTCGATCCACTCGAAACCCGCAGGGTCGAAGTCCTGTTCATGAAGGGCAGGCTCATTCCGATACAGCTGGTTCAGGTCCTGCACCCAGCGCTGAATACCCCTGTGAAGAGGTTGATCCAGCAAGTGCCAACTCAGGCTCGACTCGTGGTACCACTCATCCCACTGGCCGATTTCGCCGCCCATAAAAAGGAGCTTCTTAGCCGGCTGGGCATACATGTAGCCGAAAAGGAGCCTCAGGTTGGCGAACTTCTGCCACTCGTCGCCGGGCATCTTGCGCAGTAGCGAGCCTTTGCCGTAGACCACCTCATCATGGGATAAGGGGAGCACAAAATTCTCCTGAAAGGCGTATAGCATGCGAAAAGTCAGTTTGCTGTGGTGGTAGGCTCTGTGGATAGGGTCTCTCGACATATAATCCAGGGTGTCATGCATCCAACCCATGTCCCACTTCATCCCAAAGCCAAGGCCCCCTATATATAGCGGACGGGAGACCATGGGCCAGTCAGTGGACTCCTCGGCCGTGGTTTGTACATCGGGGTAGTTCTTATAGATCTCCTTGTTAAAGCGACGTAAAAAGGCGATGGCCTCCAGGTTTTCCCTGCCGCCGTATTCATTTGGGACCCACTCTCCATCCCTGCGACCATAATCCAGATAGAGCATGGAAGCCACGGCATCCACGCGCAGTCCGTCGGCGTGGTACTTGTCCAGCCAGCACAGGGCGCTGCTCAGAAGATAACTCTGCACTTCTTTGCGCCCATAGTTGAAGATCAGGCTGTCCCAGTCCGGATGAATCCTTTGCCGGGGATCGGCATGTTCAAAGAGGTGGGTCCCATCAAAGTATCCGAGACAGTGCTCATCGCTCGGGAAGTGGGATGGAACCCAATCCAGGATAATGCCTACCCCGTTCTGGTGTAATTGATCGATCAAATACATGAAATCCTGAGGGGTCCCATAACGGCTGGAAGGCGTAAAATAGCCGCTGGTCTGGTAACCCCAGGAGCCGTAAAAGGGATGCTCCATCACGGGGAGAAACTCCACGTGGGTGAATCCCATATCCCTGACATATTCGGCCAGCCTGGGAGCGAGCTCGCGGTACGTTAAGGAGCGATTTCCCTCTTCGGGCACACGCATCCACGAGCCCAGGTGCATCTCGTAAATGGTCATGGGCGCATCAAGCGCATTCTGTTTTCGTCGATCTTCCATCCATTCCCCGTCGCCCCACACATAATCCAGATCCCAGACAATGGATCCCGTCCTTGGGGGCACTTCACTGTAGAGCGCGAAGGGGTCGGCCTTGTCCACACGATACCCGTTGAATCTGGAAACAATTTGATACTTGTAGTTGGCCCCTTTCCCGATCTCCGGGATAAAGCCCTCCCAGATCCCTGATTTTCCCCTGGGCCGCAGGGGGTGGCTCTCTTTCTTCCAGTCGTTAAAATCACCCATAACATATACTTCTTGGGCATTAGGGGCCCAAACCGCAAAATAAACGCCCTCTCTGCCTTCATGTTTCATGATATGGGCCCCGAGCTTGTCATACAACCGAAAATGGCTGCCCTCGTTGAAAAGGTAGATATCGTCATCCGTTATGAGAGGCGCATCGTATAGGACCGGGGCTGGCTTTTTAGAAGTCATCATTGAAATACCTTTATGAGGTTTGTTGACTGTTCAACGTTGATCCATGGAGGAACATGTTCATAAGAAGAGCCGAGAGCAATATCTAGAGAGTGAACAAATTCTTTTTTGCACGACTGCTGCCCTCTGCGATACGGTCAACGACCGGCAGTTTTAATGACAGATCTATATAGTTCAACATATTGCCTGGCTGAGCGATCCCAGGAAAAATCTTCTTTCATCCCGTTACGCATGAGACGGTTCCATCTCTCGGAAACCTGAAAGCAGTCCACTGCTTCTTTTATGGCAGCAAGAAATGCCTGAGAATTAAACGGACCAAATTTGAATCCATTCCCCTTATTTGCCCCGGGATCGAATTGAACAATGGTATCTTCCAAACCACCTGTGGCCCGAACCACAGGAACAGTTCCGTACCTCAGAGCGTACATCTGAGTCAGGCCACAGGGTTCATACCGGGAAGGTATGAGAAAGATGTCCGCACCGGCCATGATGCGATGGGCCAGGGGCTCACTAAAGCCTATGAAGATCCCCACACGTCCCGGATGTCGCTCGGCCGCATCTTCAATGGCCTTTTGAATGGTCTCAACCCCTGAACCCAGTACCACCAGACCGGCGTCCATTGCCAGGATATCTTCCAATAACTCCACCAGGAGGTCGAAACCTTTCTGACCGTCGAGGCGGGATATCACTCCCAGTAGAGGACGGGATTTAAGAGATTCATCCAATCCCATCTCCTTAATAAGGGCTTCCTTACAACGTCCTTTTCCCGCCATTTTCTGGGGAGAGTAGCTGACTGGAATATGATGATCATGCCTTGGGTCCCAAAGGCTGTAGTCAACTCCGTTTAGAATGCCGTGAAGGAATGACCGACGAGCTTGAAGTATGCCTTCCATGCCCAATCCGTACTCAGGGGCCTGAATCTCCTGGGCATATCTGGGGCTCACGGTGGTGACGGCATCCGAGTAAACGATACCGGCCTTGAGAAAACTTATATTTCCCCAGAACTCCAGACCATCCATACTTAAAAACTCGTCCCTCGGAAGCCCGGTTATGCTGAGCTTCTCTTCGGGGAAAATCCCCTGGTACCCTATATTGTGAATCGTGAAAACTGATGATACGCTGAAAAGACCGGGATTGCCCCCATAAGGCCCCTTAAGGAGGGCAGGAACCAGTCCAGTCTGCCAGTCATGACAGTGAATAACGTCAGGCTTGAATCCAATGTTCTCAATCAATCTCAACGCAGCATGGGCAAAGAAAACGAATCGCTCCATGCTGTCGTAGTAGTCTCCCGTAGAATTCCCATATAGACTAGGCCTTTGGTACAGGTCTTCCCGATCGATGAGATAGAACGGGATATCGTCGTCGGTTCTGGTTTCCAGCACTTTTGCCTTAAGCAAAGCCTTTCCCAGAGGGACTTCCAGTTCATCGAGGAGGGGATGAATCTCAAAATCTCCTTCACTGACAGTTCGGTAAAAGGGAAGAGCTGATCTTATGTCAATGTCCATCCTTTTTAGAGTCCCAGGCAGGGAACCGGCCACATCCCCAAGACCGCCGGTCTTGGCAAAGGGAACCGCTTCTGGCGAAAGAAATAGAATCTTTAATGTGTTCTCTGATATGTTTGTCTCAACCTTCATCTGTTCTTTCAGGTTTTTACGAATTATCTTTTTCCACTGCCTCCAGAAGCCGAGAATAGATCCCAGGGATACTGTATAGTACCCGGTTCCATGAATGGATAAGTGTGCTCTCATGGGGACCCTTGATCTGCTCCCAAGCAGTCCATAAGAAGCCCCGGAAATGCCTCACCGTAACCTCCTCCTGATATCGGTCGTAAATCAGACCGTTTACGACTGCATCATCACTGTAGCACTTAATGAACGTCAATGCGTTTTCATAGTAACTGTGAAGGATCATATCCACAGCGGAATCATCCAATGAGAAGCCATGAGATCGCACGTAGTCCAAATAAAATTTAGCAATGTCCACCACCATCCGGTGGAGTCCTTTGCTTGCATCGTCCGGAGAAATATCCTGGTGCTTATGCTCGTAATTGGGGCACAGATCGACCTGGGCGATCTTTTGGTTCATGACCCTTTTGTAAACTTCGGAAAGGGTGCTTACTTCCAGTCCCCAATCGTAGGCTATATTAATCCCCCGGCCCAATCGTGTGAGAAAGCTGAATTCCCCTGCCAGTGGATAGTTAAAGGTACGGTGGTAGGTAAAAAATTCCCTCAGTTCGTCGAACCCCCTATCCCTCATGATCCGGCCCATGGCGTCCACAAAGGGGGTTACAAAAAGTCTGGTGACCCTTCCCTTCAGGGCCCGTTCTGTGGGAGAGATTCGAGCATAATATCCTTTGCAGAACTCAAAATCATTGTTTGGATTTGCAGTGGGCTCTATGAGCCTACCCAGAAGAATGCGATCATAGGTAACAATATCGCAGTCGTGTAAAGCTATTACGTCGCAGTCCTCTTTCGCAAAAAGATACCCCAGGGTAATCCAGACCGACTGCCCTTTCCCTTGAACGCCCGTGGACATATCCTTTTTGTTGATCTCCTGAAAGATCTGCTGAATACGCGGCCCTTCCACCCAAACCACCTTAACGTCACGATTGGCAGTTCGGAGCCTCCCGAAGTACTCTTTAGCCTCCCGGAATTGGGCCTCTTCGGGCGCACCACCCAATGCCACCACCACCCTATATAGGTAATTGACCTTCTGTATATTGTCTATGATGGGATCCAGAACCTGGGGGTTTTGTATCTCTGAAAATAAAGAGGGAAGTAATAGACTGATGCGGAGATGACGGGAGTACTCCTCCAGCTTCTTTTCCAGATTTACAAGATATTCTTCGCGATCAAAGGCTTCGTAGAGGGAATGAAGGGTGGTAACAAGTCCCTCCTGATGGAAATCTGCCATAAGATATCCTCCTTTCTATGGAAAATATTATTCAATCTCTATGACCTTTAATAGATCGGTGGTGACCGTGGCTTACGCGCAGCGCTGGCCGTAACCACCAAACGAGCTCCTGACTGGGCCGCCCTGTGTTCCAAGGCCCCTAGTCGGGCAGGCTTAAAAATCTCAAGGGTCTCCGAGAAAGGAGCAACAAGGGCTGGGATCATGCCCCAGCGGGGCAAGAGGGTCTAAACCGGGCCACGAGACGGCTTGTACCGCCAGAGGCGGTACACACAACATCAGAATCACAGAATCACCTTTGCGATGACGCTGTGAACCCCGGAGACCTCCCTGATTTCTCTTTCAACCATTGAATATCTCCTCCGCTTCGGACCACACCTGTGTCATTGCGTAGTCTCATTCATTCATGAAGGAAAACCGTCCTTCCGTAAGAGCAGGAAAAGTAAAGAAGGCGTTGTAAGTGTCATTTTTACACTTCAGTCCTGAACTATTGAGCTTTCGCCTTTTCTGCGGATTTCTCATCCCAAACCTTTATGAGATAATCCTTCCGTTCCTCAAATTTGACAGCCTGCTCCTCAACAAGGACCTCGGCTCCAACGGAGGACATCTCCCAGCTCTGCCTCACAAAGGAGGCTACCCGGGCAAAGTAAAGAGGAGTCATGAGGTCAAGCAGCTTATTTCTATTGACACCCCAGAGATGGTACGTAGCGGCTATTTCATAAAGGATCTGAATCCAAGCACTGGTGGGGAGGTAAAACTGATCTGAAGCCAACTCATTAGCTTTTTGGATTTCACCAAAGCAATTTTCAGAGAATATCTCTTTCCACAATGGTGAAAACTGCTGGTATCCCGTCTTGAACAGTTCGATCATCAACTCCAAGTTAACATTGACCGGCTCTGGCTCAATTGTGCCCTCGAATCCGAAGGTCTCCAGTGATTCACTCCCTTTGACTTCTTTCCAATAACTCTCATAACGTTCCATAAGAGAGAAGAGGGCAGAGAGGACCTGGCGAAACATGGGACCCAAGTGCTGACCGGGGTCCTTAACATCATGGATTTTAACACCGAGGTTCGACTGGCAAATTCGAAACCCCTGTGTGATGGCGCTAGTGGTCATCCATATATCGACTCCGAATCGCGCCACATCCGTGTCCCAAACGTTCTGTTCCGTGTAAAACTTGGTCACATCTCTTGAAAGAGCAAAATCACCCCCGATGGGCTGCCGGATACGCTTCCCGTACAAGACGCGGGTCAGATTGTAAACGATGTTATTCGTTATGGTTCCATCATATTTATGTCTGACATAAACCGGAGATACAAATTGGTAACCCTTTTCCATGACCGGATCAATGAGGTATTTAACCCAATCTTCGTTAATGCTCCTAAGATCGGAGTCCACCATAGCACAGACTTTTACATCGAGCCGGTTGGCAGCTTCGAATACTGACCTGAGAGCGGTTCCCTTACCTGCCAGTCCACGATATATGGTAACAATCTTCTCCTGCCATGGCTTGACCTCAAAATCCCTGGACACCTCCCGGCTGTCATCAGTAGAGCCTCCGTCGGCAATGAGAATAACGCTCCTATGATTCTTGTAGTGTTTTGCGAGGCCTTGCGTTACCATCTGTATAACATGAACAATGGTTTTTTCGTTGTTATAGCAGGGGATCCCCACCAAAATATCGGCAGATTCGATCTCCTCCAGTCGTTTTGAAGGATAACCACGAAGGGCCGTATCATAGTTCATTGTTACGTCTCCTTTCCCTGTTTCCTCACGATATCTTTTATTGAATTAAAGGAAACTTAGCGGGCCGGGTGAGGAACTCGCCCACGGATTCGGGGTTTATCCCCGGATACATGGGCACAGCTGTCTCGACTCGGATGGATGGGCCGTGCTTCGCCGCACACCTCAGCTCCTCACTCGGGCCCGTCCAGGTGTTATGCAGTAGCTATATAGTACTCAATTCTTAACATACCACAATGAGAATGCAGGATCAACTTATGCCGATTGACTGATAATTTTGAGAACTCTGCTGCTATACTCCTACACACCCGCACTCAAAATGGCACTGAGTTTCAGTGTTACAAATTCCGTGCTTATTGGAACACCTCACTGATAACGCGCTACTGCGGCTGATTCCTTATCCATATTATTGGTCACAGCACGTCCAAGGCGGATAAATCTCTGAAGACTCGGGGTCAACATAAAACCAACTAACGGGAAACGGAGAGTTGGGCGGTAGAATAGTTGATATCTTCTTGACTCACCGGGCTTCTTTCGTCCGGGAATGCGCAAAGGGACTCTCACGAGGAGCCGGGGGCAGGTCCTTTTTGTAGACCACGGTCCGGTAGGGGAAAGGAATTTCCACACCCTCACGATCAAACCGCTTCTTGACCTCTTCCAGGATCCACCACTTTCCTGACCAGTAGTTGTCCACGTCAGAGACCCAAAGATAGAGCCTCAGCCCTATGGAGAAGTCTCCATGAGAGATCACCCGCACAACGGGGTCATTGGCCTCGGTGTCGCGGTAGGGGCATCGGTAGGCCTCTTCCAGAATGAGACGCCTGGCCAGATCAATGTCCGTATCATAGCTCACGCCCATTTCGACCCTGCACAGCATTCTGGGGTCAACGATGCTGTAGTTGATCAGAGAGATGCTGTCGATTTTCTCATTGGGGATGATCAGCCTTCTGAGCTCCCAGGTGCAGACGACGGTATGCCGCAGGGTGATATCCTCGATTGTTCCGTACTCGTTTTCGATGGCGACGATGTCGCCGATTCGAAAGGGCCGGTAGATGGCCAGAGAAAGGCCGGAGATGAGATTCGCCAGGGTGGATTTAGCGGCAAAACCGATGACCAGTGCAGTAATACCGGCGCCGGCCATGGCCGTGCCTACGAGGGCACGCAGAGCCGGTATCAGGCTGGCGTAGAACATGGCCGCAACGATAAAAATGATAAGATTCTTTATCCGCGTGGTATACAGGATAACCGTCTGGTCGACCTTCCTCTCCAGCTTGCCCATCACCCAGTGTGCCCTCTGGATGAGCCTTGTGGTAATGAAGGCGCCGAGCCACGCTATGAGAAAGATGAAAGCAGCCAAAGCCAAGGCGCCCAGAAAAGTGCCAGGATCAACGAGTTTTTCAGATGAAAGCCAATGCCAATTCATGGAAACCTCCTGTCAATCTTTAAGGAAGAAATTCGCAGAGCGAAAAGCATTCTCGTTGGGAAGCGAGCATATAATAAGATAGAGGATCACAAAGTCCACCCCTGAAATTATCTTTGCCAATCGCTCTTCACCCATCAAGCTCTTTTCCAGGTGAGAACCCTTTCAAATCTGCAGGCGGACACTGATCTCAATGACCTGTTCCACCGGAAGCCCATAAAACGAGGTCGCATTGGATGCATTGCGCGACATAAAAACGAAGAGACTTGCACGCCATCGGGCCATAGCGGGTTTTTCACCGATGACCAGGCTTTCGCGGCCCACGTAAAAACTGGTCTGCTCCAGGCGCAAGTCTAGGCCCTGTCCGCGCGCCAACGTCAGTGCACTATCCAGGTTCGGTTCTTCCATGAATCCATAGCGTGCAATAATGCGATGAAAACCACCCCCCAATTTCTCGGTTTGTACCTTTTGGAGGCTGGGGACCCGCGGAACATCCTCCACTCGGAAATGCAGCAAAACAGTTCGGTTGTGCACCACCCTGTTGTGCTTGATATTTTTGGCCAAGGCTATGGGTACCGCATTTCGGGTTGCAGATAGAAACACGGCGTCCTCTTCGATCTTCTTCGGAGGATTGCTCGCCACATCAACGATATATTGGTGAACCGGCGGCATGATCTTGCGAAGCTGTCCTGACAGAATCCGACGCCCCTTGTCCCAGGTGAGCATCATGGTGAAAACTGCTCCTCCGATGACCAATGGAAACCAGGCACCGTGAAAGAGCTTGCTGATGTTCGCCGAAAAAAACGGCACATCCACCACGAAAAACAGACCGGCCAGCGGCGCCGCCCAGGCGAGAGGCCACTGCCATTTTCTCCGCGCCACCACGAACAGCAGCGTCGTGGTGATGAGCATTGTGGATGTGACCGCCACCCCGTATGCCGCGGCAAGCTTACTGGAGGATTGAAAACCGAGCACCAGCGAGACGGTGCAAACCATAAGCATCCAGTTCACCGGACCCACATATATCTGGCCGATCTGGGTCGCAGAAGTGTGCCGAATATTTAACCTCGGCAAGTACCCCATCTGGATCGCCTGCTTGGTCAAGGAAAAGGCACCGCTTATGACAGCCTGGGAGGCAATGATGATGGCCAGGGTGGCCAGAAGCACCGTCGGCACCATCGCCCACGACGGAACCATAGCGTAGAACGGATGATACGATGCTTCCGGGTGCTCCAGCAAAAGTGCACCCTGCCCGAAATAATTCAGTACCAAGGCCGGAAAAATGAGGCAGAACCAGGTTAGGCGGATAGGCCGTGTGCCGAAGTGACCCATATCTGCGTAAAGCGCCTCGGTTCCAGTGACCACCAGAAAAACCGCTCCCAGTACCATCAATCCGTGCAGCTTGTTATCAACCAGAAAACGGGCGGCATGCCACGGAAAAACAGCGGCCAGGACCTGAGGATCACGCACAATCTGTATTGCGCCCGTTACGGCCAAGAAACTCACCCAGACTAGGATCACCGGTCCGAAAACCCCGCCAATCCTCTCTGTTCCGTGGCGCTGGATGAGAAAAAGGCCGATAAGAATCATGGTGGTTAGCGGAATCACGTAGGGATCCAGGGCCGCGGTGATAACCCCGACTCCTTCCACCGCGCTCAAAACGGAAATGGCCGGGGTGATCATGCCGTCTCCGTAGAGCAAACACGCCGCAAAAAGGCCCAAGGCGATGATACCCAGCCCGCGCCGCCTTTCGGAAGACACATCTTGCCCACGAATTAACGCGGTCAGGGCGATGACCCCGCCTTCTCCCCGGTTGTCGGCCCGAAAAACAAAAATCAAGTACTTCAACCCCACGATCATGACCAGGGCCCAAAACATGAGCGAGAGAACCCCCATCACGTTCGCATGGCTCACCCCAATGCTATACTCCCCATGAAAACACTCCCGAACGGCATAGATCGGGCTGGTGGCAATGTCCCCAAATACCACGCCCAAGGCCGCAAGCGACAGCCGTGCCAAGCGGGTGTTGATTCTCTCATCGACGCTTTTGTCCTTTCTTTTCTTTCCCCCTGCTCTTGCAGGTTCTTCCATGGCGACCGTCATGTCTTTCTCCCGTTTCCTTCAAGGGTGATAAATAGAAAGATGGCTTAGATCGTTGACCGCAGTAACGAGGAATTCCTGACTCACAGGGAAACGGACTTGCGCTCCACCTCGTAATTTACCGTTACCATCCATTCCTGGTAGTTTGGGTCGAGGGCCTTCAGAGCGGATAGCAACTCCTGCTTGAAAAAAGTCTCTATCAAAAATGACGCTGAGGACCACGGGCGTGAGCCCGTGGGTGAAAGCGTCCAGCCGAAGGCT
>CAZEGG010000081.1:0-11443 GCA_964511755.1 uncultured Desulfobacteraceae bacterium
GGTTCCTGGACAGCTTCATGACGTACCGTGAGATGGACCGGCATGTCAGCGCCCTCGCGACGGGTCTCCACAAACTGGGACTGCGGAAAGGGGGGGTGGTCGCCCTGGTCCTCCCCAACTCATTTCAGTATGTGATCTGCTACTATGCCTGTGCCAGGCTGGGCCTCATAGTCACCGGGGTCAATCCGACCTACAAACCTGCGGAGGTGGCCCACCAGTTCGAGGTGACGGGAGTGAAAACCGTTATCGCCCTGGATGCCCTGTACGAGACGCTGATCGAGCCCATTGCGTCGAGCTATCGTCTCGACAGGGTGATTGTCACCGGTGTTGTGGACCTGGTGAAGATGTCCGCGCTGAAGAAATGGCTGGGGAAATTGCTCAAGAAGATACCCACCGGTCCCGTGCCCGAGGATGCCGTCAAATTCCTGGACCTTTTGAAAACACCGCCGGACCCTCCTGAAGTGGAGGTTTCCGCCGATGACCCTGCCACGTACATCATGACAGGAGGCACAACGGGGGAACCCAAGGCAGCAGTCCTCTCCCACTTCAACTGTGTATCCAATGCGATCCAGGGGAACCTTTGGGTGTGGATGGGAGGACATGGCTTCTGCAGCGTGGGGGTATTGCCTCTCTTCCATTCATTTGCCATGACCTGTGTCATGAATATTTCTATAAAATCCGGGATGTGGATGATGCTCTTTCCGAAACCTCCACAAACGGACGAGCTTCTGAAGACCATATGCTCTATCGGCCCGGACCGCAAGACATTCTATTGTGGGGCGGAAGTGCTTTTCCAGAGGATCGCTGAATTCCCCGACATAGGAAAATATGACATCGCAGGAAAGATCAAGGCGTGCATATCGGGCGCCGGTCCGCTCCACGCGCCGGTCAAGGAGAGATTTGAAAAAGTCAGCGGTGCCGTCCTGGTGGAGGGATACGGGCTTACCGAGGCGACTCCCGTCGTATCTGCCGGACCACTCACGGATTTTCCTACGACGGGAACCATAGGGCTTCCGTTTCCCGGAACCGAATGGAAGATCATGGACATGGAAACAGGCACGAAGGAATTGCCGCCTGGTGAAAATGGTGAACTGATTGTGGCCGGACCCCAGGTCATGGTGGGATACCTGAACAAACCACAGGAAACCGCGGAGACCATCCGGGAATGGGATGGGAAGAGATGGCTGTACACCGGGGATATCGGCTACACTGATGAACACGGCCGCGTGATTATCAGTGACCGCAAGAAACAACTGATCAAGGTGCGCGGTTATTCGGTCTTCCCAAAGGAAGTGGAAGAGCTGGTGGGCAGGCATGAAGGTGTTCTGGAAGTCGCCGCTTCCGGGCTGCCCGACAAGGAAATGGGGGAAATCATCAAGGTCTGGGTAGTGCTCAAGAAGGATTGGGAGGGAAAGATCAGCGATGAAGAGTTGCGGGAATGGTGCAAGGAAAATATGACCCACTACAAGGTACCGCGACTGATTGAGTTCAGGAATGAACTGCCCAAGACGCTGGTAGGAAAGGTTATGAGAAGACAGCTGATGGAGGCGGACCCGGTGTATGTAGCTCACCATCAGGGAAAGTGAGGAATAGAAAGAACGAATGATGAATGCTCAAGAAGCCATTATGGGTTTTTCCCAGGCTGAAAAGATTAAATCGGGCCTCATATGGACATCGCAGGTCCTCCAATTGATCGATGGATGGACCGGTGGAGAGAGGACGGCCGGAGTCAGGACGGCTGGAGCGCTTGTGGGCATGGTCAACCATGAGATTATGCTGGTGCGCAACATGTCGGATGATCCTGCGTGGAAAGAAATCCAGAAAGACCTGGACAAGGCCGGAGTGATGATCGACTCGGGGATACCGGCTGAAGCCATCACCCACCTGACGCGGGCATTGAGCAAGAGCACGGACGTGGCCGGCCGGGCCATGACCTACCTCAAAGACGAGGGGCTCCTTTGAGAGAGAGGACACACAGCCAGTGGAAGAATCTGCAGTAAGGAAATTGCTCGACGAAGTCAGAGAGGGAAAGGTCCCTGTTGATGAGGCATTGACGATGCTGAAGGGACTCCCGTATGAAGATATAGGTTTTGCCTGCATAGACCACCACCGGGGACTGAGAAAAGGGCTTTCCGAGGTTATTTACGGAGAAGGAAAAAGGGCCGAGGACATTATCGCTATCATGGAAAAGATGGTTGACCAGGGTGAAAATGTCCTGGTTACCCGGTTGGATGATTCCAAGGCCGAAAAGATCCAGGAAAGGTTCCCGGAAAGCATGTTCCATACCGTCGCGAGGACGCTTACCCTTGAGCACCGCCGAGAACCCCCTCAAGGAAAGGGAACGATTCTGGTGATCAGCGCGGGGACATCCGATATGCCGATCGCCGAGGAAGCAGCCATTACCGCCAGGTTCATGGGAAACCAGGTGGAAACCATCTATGATGTCGGGGTGTCGGGCGTTCACCGGGTGTTGGCCCACCGGGAAAGGCTGCAGCAAGCCTCCGTCATCATAGTGGTTGCGGGCATGGAGGGAGCCTTGCCGAGCGTGGTGGGCGGATTGGTTGACTGCCCCGTCATAGCCGTGCCCACGAGTGTGGGGTATGGAGCGAGCTTCCAGGGGATTGCGGCGCTTCTTGGGATGCTGAACAGTTGTGCAGCAGGTGTCACCGTAGTCAATATTGATAATGGTTTCGGCGCGGGGTATGCGGCCGGCATCATGAATCGCGCATAGCACCCGTCCTTCTTTCCCCCTGTCACTTTGAAGCACCGTGTAAAGGCGCATCAGACAGCAGGGAGGGCCAGGTGGCTCCTTTCCGGCGGGAATATACTTTGCCTGCGGTTGTGGAACGGCGCCGACATTCTGCGAGGACGCTTGAGCGACAGCAGGGAACCGAGTCAACGTTCCGGAAGGTCGTCCGATGCGCCTGGCTGGGGCGCAAGCAACCCGACAGCAGGTTCTAACACGTTCTGGCGTTTTTCATATTCCTCTTTCGGAAACGAACCCCCTGTCCCTCCCTTTTTGCAATGCGGCTGTGCGCCTTCACCCCGTCGCTTTAGAGCACATTCTTCGAGGAATTTGGCGGGTTGCGGCGGATCTCAATGACGCGTTTTTTGAGCTGCTGAAACGCTTCTCTCTGGTCCTGATTCCAGCAGGGCAGCAGGGTGTTGTTGTGGTAGAGGGGTTCCGTTTCCAGGTCATAGGAAGACGATTGGACCGCCTCTCCCCAGAGGTCCGAATGGGGTATCGGAGAGTATTCGGCCAGGTAGGGCGTCGCGCCGGTCCCGGCGACGACGTCGATGGTCTCGGATACCGAATCCACTGTCTGGCCGGGCAGACCGGTGAGGATATAGGCCCCTATTTCCTCCCGGGTAAACCCCGCTTTGCGGAGACTGGTCACCGCGCGCTCAAAGTCCCCCGCGGAAACCTTGCTGTCGAGACGCCGATGGAGATCGGGATCCGCGGTTTCATACCCGAGCCTGATTGTCCGAAAACCGGTCTGTTTCAGAAGCTCAGCAATATCCCAGGTGATTTCCCGGACGTGGAGGGCATTGGGCGTGTGAAACCTGACGGGGATATTATTTTTCAAGACCTCCTCCAGAACGATTCCCATATGCGTACTCGAGGATATGAGGAGTGCATCATCGTAAAAGGCGAAATCCCTGATCCCGAATTTTTCGTGCCAGTAGAGTATCTCTTGGAAAACTTCATGCGGATCACGGCGGATGGGATCAGGGTTCAGGAAATGACTGACACAGTATTTGCACCGGAACGGACAGCCTGAGGATGTCATCAGACATATATAGTCGTTGGAGCCCAGGAGATCAAAGGCAGGATAGGGAAGGGGAAGAGATTTGACAGGTCCTCCCGGGGAACGGATGTCAAAGGATTGCAGTGCCGCAAGAATGGAAACAGGAGCGGTTTCCGTGATGACTGAGGTGGCCTCGGAATGAAGTACGGCGTGGTTTTGGCAGAGTCGTGCGTAAATTCCTCCCAGGATGATGGGGACGTCCGGATGGATCTCCCGGATAATTCCAATGGCCTCAAACACACCGGGATACCAGTAGGTCATGAGGGAAGTTACCAGAAATGCAGCCGGCCTTTCGATCCGTGACACCTCCCGCACAAAAAGATCGCGGGGGATTCCATAGCGGCTGTACGGCCTGCCGATGTCCGTGAGCTGCGGCGGCTTCGGGACCTGTTCCCGAAGAAATTTCCCGGTGCCGAACCTGCGTCTTACCGGGGATTTACAGTGAGCGGCATCTTGGGATCCGGTCCGGTGGATATTCATACAGTCGATCAACGTGACGGCAAAACCGCATGCTCTCAGGTACCCGGCAAGATAGAGGAGTCCCAGGGGCTTGGACCAGAGGTCGTACGCCGCAAAATCGTATATCCAGGGGTTGATGAAGACCAGTGTTTGAGGCTTCTTTTCTCTCTTCATTGGTCCAACACAAGTGCATTTCCGGTCTATCCGGACAAGGGGTCTTGAAATGCGGGCTGTCATACAGAGGGTAAAAGAGGCCAGGGTCGAAGTCAAGGGGAGAACCGTGGGCGCTATCGGACCGGGACTGCTGGTCCTTCTCGGGGTGGGAAGGGATGATACTGAAAAGGACTGCGACTATCTCGCCGGGAAGGTGACGCACCTGAGGATTTTCTCCGACGACAGAGGGCTCATGAATAAATCTTTGCTCGAAACAGGGGGAGCAGTGCTCATCGTGTCGCAATTCACCCTGTGGGGAGATTCCCGCAAGGGCCGGAGACCGTCTTTTGTCCGGGCGGCCGAACCGGATACGGCAAGAACGCTCTATGAGCACTTTGTCTCCCTGCTTCGCCGGAACGGGCTTTCCGTGGCTACCGGTATTTTTCAGGAGATGATGGATGTGCACCTGATCAACGACGGCCCCGTGACCCTGATCCTCGACAGTGAAAAACTAATGTAACCTGAGCCGCTTTCAAAACGTTCGATTTTGTTCAAGGTCAAGAAAGGCGAGAATTTTAACCACAGGAATACATTTGGGTATTTCGAGGATTAAAATTTGAGCCTGACGAAGAGATTGGGCAAAAGTGGGCATTTTGAAAGTGGCTCAGTCCATCTTGAGTTCTTCTTCCAGCTCGCGGATCCTCTCCTCCACGCTCTCCCGCTCCTCGGGGTCGGAGATCCCTTCTTTCAGGCGCACTTTCAGGCCAAGGAGTTCCATTGATTTTCTATGTTCTGCACAGCTGATCTGCATATCATTTTCCCAGACAGAATTGGCTGAAGATGTTTTCCAGAACATCTTCAGGGGTTGTTTCACCGATAATCTGTCCCAGGGAATCAAGCCCGCTCCCGAGCTCCAGGGCCACGATTTCCATGGGCAAGGCATCCCCGAGAGCGTCGGCCGCCCTGTTGAAGCAGGCAAGTGCCTCCTCCAGAGCCTTTCGGTGCCGCAGATTGGGAGCCACATGAGACTCCTCCGGGCCTGCACCTTCCTGCAGGACGAATTCGACGACAGCCTTCTTGAGCCGATCTATTCCTTCGCCGGTGAGGGCGGAGACCGCAACCGTTGGAAATCCGAAAAATGCCTGCTCCCGTTCCGCAGCGGAAAGCCTGACAGGGAGATCCGTTTTGTTGAGCACCATAAGAGCGTTCCTGCCCCGGCAGCGGCCGACAATTTCCAGATCTTCCTGTTCGAGAGGTTCGCTTTGATCAACAACAGCAAGGATCAGGTCGGCTGATTGAATCTTTTGTCGTGTCAGATGGATGCCTATCCGTTCAACCTGATCTTTGCCCTGTCTCAACCCGGCGGTGTCCATCAGGCGAAGGGGAATACCTTCTATATTCAGAGTGGATTCGATAACGTCTCTCGTTGTCCCGGGAACGGGTGTGACAATGGCCCGCTGCTCGTTGAGCAGGCGATTGAGGAGACTCGACTTCCCCACGTTCACCCGCCCGATGATAACGGTGTTGACGCCGTCCACCCAAATTTGCCTGCTCTTGTGATCCACGACCAGCGCCTCGAGCGGCGCAATCAGTTTTTCCCGTATCCGCGATATCCCCTTTTCCCTCGATAAGATCTCATGGTCTTCATCGGGGAAGTCGATGGCCACTTCCACGTGGGCAAGGATTTCCAGTGCCTTCTCTCTCACGTGCTCGATTCTGCGCCTGAGGGTCCCCTTGATCTGCTCGGCGACCAGATGGAGACCTCTCTCGGATTGCGAGTCGATAATATCCGCAACAGCCTCAGCCTGGGTCAGATCGATCCTTCCGTTGAGGAAAGCCCGGAAGGTAAATTCCCCGGGTCTTGCCAGGCGGGCGCCGTGATCCATGACTAACCGGAGAATCCTGGACAGGAGCATATACCCGCTGTGGGAATTGATTTCTACAATGTCTTGGCGGGTGTAGGTATGGGGCGCCTTCATGAAGGCGAGCAGCACTTCATCCAGCATGGCCCCGGACTCGGGGTCCACGAGGTGTCCGAGACAGAGCCGGTGGCTTTGAAAAGCTGCCGCCGGTTGCTTTGGCCTGAATATGGTTTTCGCAATGTTGAGGGAGTTCGGGCCGCTGATACGGACAATACCGATCCCTGCCTTGCCCGGAGGCGTCGCAATAGCAGTGATGGTATCATCATTCATTCTTATCTCTTGGGAATAATGACCACTTTCTTCAATATTCCGTCACCTCTGCTCCTCGTATCCAGATCGTCGTCATCCCTTAACGTCAAATGGACGATCCGGCGATCATGCGGGTTGAGGAGATTCGTGGTCACAGGCTTGTTCGTCTTCTTGGCCTTGTCACCCATTTTCAGGGCCATCTGCGCCAGGGTCTCACGGCGTCTTTGCCGGTAATTTTCCGAATCGATTTGGACTTGCACCCGCTTTTCAAGGGCCTTATTGACTATTTTATTCACAATATACTGCAGTGCGTCGAGGGTCCGGCCTCTCCTTCCAATAAGGAGGCCCGAGCTGTCGCCTTCGATACTCAGGGCGATCCTGCCGTCATCCTTTTCCGCCCGCACCGTCGTGGTTATGGGAATCAGCGAGAGTATCTTTTCAAGGGATTCCTTTGCAACGAGGAGATCGGCCTCGTTCGGTTCATCCGGTTTGTTCGATTCATCCGGTCTTTCCGTTTCGGACGATTCCACTCCATCGTCGAAAAACGTTTCCTCAGGGATTTCCTTTTCGGGGGGGACGACCCTGATTTTTGCCTTTCTGCCGCCCACAAGGCCGAATATGCCTGCGGACCCCGGTTCGAGGATCTCGATTGTCATCCGGTCCTTTGAAAGGTGAAGCTTCCGGCATGCCGTTTCTATTGCTTCTTCGGTTGTTCTTCCTTCAAATTCGTAAACGTCCATGGTTTTCCTCCGAATATTATGCGGATCCCCGGTGGATCCGGTACTGCTGGCCTATGGAAAGGATGTTGTTGACCAGCCAGTAAAGCACCAGACCTGATGGGAAATTGATGAACATGACCGTAAAGACAACAGGCAGGAACATCATGAACTTGGCCTGTGAAGGGTCTCCCGGTGTGGGCGTCATTTTTTGCTGGATAAACATGGAGACCCCCATCAGAAGGGTGAGCACAGGGATCCCGTAAGGGGGAGACATAAACGGGACCTTGAAAGCAAAGTGGAAAAGACGGTCGGGGGCCGAGAGATCGTTGATCCAGAGCATGAAAGGGGCGTGCCGTAACTCTATGGAATCTCCGAGAATCCTGTAAAGGGCGAAAAAGACGGGTATCTGGATGATCATAGGGAGGCACCCCCCCATGGGGTTCACCTTGTAGGTCTTGTAAAGGGCCATCATCTCCTTGTTCATCTGTTCTTTGTTCCCCTTGTATTTTTCACGGAGCTTGGCAAGCCTTGGCTGAAGCTTTTGCATTTCTTTCATGGACTTATAGCTCTTGTGGGTCAGGGGCCAGAAGAGAATCTTTATCACGATGGTGAGGAGAATGATGGCAACACCATAATTGTGTACATACTTGTAACAAAAGCGCATGAGGTAGAGAAGCGGCCGCGCTATAATATCCGTCCACCCGAAATTGACCGCCTTATCGAGACCATGGCCGAAATGTTTCAGAGTTTCCAGTTCATGGGGTCCCATGTAGAGCAGGTAAGCGGACTCGACTTTTTCGGAAGGGGCCAGTTTAGTCGGAGGTAATTGAAATTTCCCCTTCAGAACGCCTGAGGGGCCCATATCTCCCGTGAAGCTGGCATTGACGGGTGTCGCGGGCACCACGGCCGACATAAAATAACCGTCCTCGTAGGCGAACCAACCTATGTTTCCGGTTACCCGCTCTTCTTTTGATTTCTTCTTAATCTTGAGCTTCTCCATTTTGCCGTTGGAAAGGGCCATCAGTCCGGTATAGGAGTAATAGTGCTTGCTGCCCTCGTGTGGAAGAGCATTCAGGGTTGCCTGGAATGATTTTTCCACGGTTCTCTGGGAACGGTTTTCCACCTGGACCTGGAGGTCAATCCTGTACCGGTCGGGATAGAACCGATAGACCTGGGTTATCAGCAGGTGGTCAGGTGTAAGAGTGCTAAATCGCAGCAATTCAGGTGCTGATCCTCGCACAACGTCCACGTTTGATCGGTCGGACTCGTACGTCAGGGGAAGCTTGTTTCCCCCGGCATTGCCGGCAAAACTCAGCCGGAGGAAATCGCCCATACCCGCCTTCAGGTTTATCAGTTGAACGGGCGGAGAATCCTTCTTCACCGTTTCCCGGTATTTTTTGAGCTTGAAACTCTTGATGGTAGGCCCAACGTTCGAAAAGACAGCCGAATACAGGGGGGTTTCGACTCGTATTTCTTTTTTGGGGATCTGTGTCTCTTGCTCGATGGGCATCTGTCCGGCGATGTCGGGAGCGGGAGCAGGAGGAATCGCCGCCTTTTTCGGTTGAGGACTCGGCTTTTCCTCGCTTGCTGCAACAGGAGCCTTTTCCGGTTGCGGCTTTTGAGAACTCTTGTGTTCGAACATAAAGGACCATGCGAACAATACCAGGAATGAGAGTGCAAATGCCAATAATGTTTTCTTGTCCATAAGATTCTTCTCTGTCTCAACAGCAGGATTTATGAAAGAAACGACAGATATGGGGTTCTAAGAAGTTATTTCCCATTACTTCAGAGGATCATAGCCGCCTGGATGTAACGGATGGCATTTCAAGATCCTGATGAACGCCAGGAAGCCACCCCTGCAGATGCCATATTTTTCAAAGGCCTGACGGGCATACACGGAACAAGAAGGATAAAAACGACAGGAAGGAGGCAAGAAAGGTGAAATGGCTTTCTGATACAATCCTATCAAAACGATAGGAAGGTATCTGAATTGAAAAAGGGAACTTCTAGGAAAGCCTGACTTCGTTGAGTTCCCTTTGTAAATTCCAAAAATCCAGTTTGTTGGCATCCTTCTTCGCTGCAATAACGACATCGTGTCCTTGGGGGAAGCGCACCTTATGGAGCCTGAAATATTCTCTCACGAGTCTCTTGATTCTGTTTCTCTTGGCCGCGCAGCCTGTCCTTTTTGTTGCGGTGACCCCCAGTCTTGTAATGCCCAGTCCGTTTTCTTTCAGTATGATGATAAAATGCATTGATTGAAATCGTCTGCCCGACCGATTTAGATTGACAAAGGCACTTCGTTTCAATAACCTTTCACACTTTGAGAATGAACAATTTTCCATAAAAAGAAGGCCATTAGGTCGAGCATGAAAGGCATGAACTAGACGGCCAAGCGTTTCCGGCCCTTTGCTCTCCTTCTTTTCAGAATGTTCATGCCGCCTTTTGTTCGCATTCTGGTACGAAACCCGTGGGTGCGTGCCTTTTTGACATTACTCGGTTGGTACGTTCTTTTCATTGTCCTTTGGGTCCTTTTGGGTTTGAAGAAATAAAAAACTTTAATTAAACATCTTCTCGCATTATTGTCAAGACAAAACCACCTGCCTTGCCCCTTTGAGGAACTTGCAGAAATCAGAGGTGGTCCGGAAAGGAGAAACAGATGCTCTTAGATCCCATCCTCGGTATTTTTTCCAATGATTTGGCCATTGACCTGGGTACAGCCAATACCCTCGTCTACGTGAAAGGCAAAGGCATCGTGTTGAGCGAACCTTCTGTTGTGGCCGTAAGAAAAGATGGGCGTGGTACGAACAGGGTTTTGGCGGTGGGGAAAGAGGCCAAGATGATGCTGGGCAGAACACCGGGAAATATTGTTGCCATTCGCCCGATGAAGGACGGGGTCATCGCTGATTTCGAGATCACGGAAGCCATGCTTCGGCATTTTATCAGAAAGGTTCATAACAGAAGAACATTGGTCCGGCCCAGAATTATCATCTGTGTTCCCAGCGGTATCACCCAGGTGGAAAAGAGAGCTGTGCGTGAATCTGCCGAATCGGCCGGCGCCAGAGAGGTTTTTCTGATTGAAGAGCCGATGGCGGCAGCCATCGGTGCCGGACTGCCCATAACGGAACCCACCAGCAATATGGTCGTGGACATTGGGGGTGGAACGACCGAGGTGGCTGTTATTTCTCTTGCCGGAATCGTGTACAGCAAATCTGTCCGGGTTGGCGGCGACAAAATGGACGAAGCGATTTTGCAGCATATAAAGCGGAAATACAACCTGCTGATTGGTATCAGGACAGCCGAGATCATCAAAACGACCATAGGGAATGCCTACCCGGGCGAACAGATTGAAACGATTGAGGTGAAAGGGCGTGATCTGGTAACCGGGATCCCGAAAATATTGACCATAGATTCCGACGAGATCCGAAATTCCATCACCGAACAGGTGGATACCATTGTTGAGACGGTGCGTATCGCCCTGGAACAGACTCCCCCCGAACTCGCTGCCGATATCGTTGACAAAGGGATCGTGCTGACCGGGGGAGGGTCACTGCTCAAGAATCTGGATGTGCTGCTGCGGGAGGAAACAAAACTGCCCATTACCATCACTGAAGATCCGCTCTCAACAGTGGTGCTTGGATCAGGGAAGGCCCTGGATAACATTTCCATTTTGAAAGAGGTCACGATTCGATAGTGCTCCTCCCTGAGTAAATTTTGGGCATGAATAAGCTTCCAATCCAGAAATGAGATGTTTCCGGCTTTCACCTGCCATGGAATCCACGCATGTAGCGAAGAGCACGTCCCTTCCCCGGTCCCGGCATAAAGGAGAACACGTTAGCCATTGAAAGGTTTGCCACGGAATTCCAGAGTCCTGCTGTGGGTCATCCTCATCGCCTGTGTTTTGCTCCTGCTTTCGATGAACACCGGGCAGGAACGGTCATGGAGCCCTCTCGAGCAGGTAGTTGTTGAACTCACCGCCCCTGTTGAGAGAGTCTTTCAATGGACCGTGGCCTGGACGGAAGGCATCTGGTCCGACTATTTTTTCCTGGTGAACGTCCGCAAAGAAAATACCGCCCTCCGGAAGGAACTCAATACTCTCAGGATGGAGAACAGCCGGTACCGCGAGTTGCTTTTC
>CAZEGG010000082.1:0-7472 GCA_964511755.1 uncultured Desulfobacteraceae bacterium
CTTGACGAACCTGAGGACCTTGCAACGTATTCATATGACGGATTTCTCCCCGAATTCATGCCGGACGGTGTTATCGTCCCCGCAACCACCGGTGAGATTTCAAAGATCATGCGGGTGGCCAAACGGGAGAGAATTAACGTGGTGCCCAGAGGCGCAGGAACCAACATCTGTGGAGGGTCCACGGCAAAGTACGGCGGCGTGATCATGGCCTTTCATCGCATGGACCGAATCATCGAGATCGATACTGCCGATATGTGCGCCGTGGTCCAGCCCGGTGTTGTCAATGCAGACCTGCAAAAGGAGGCAGCAAAACACGGGTTGCTGTATCCGCCGGACCCCGCCAGCATGTTTGTATCCACCATAGGGGGGAACGTCGCCTTGAATGCGGGCGGGCCCCGGGGGGTTAAGTATGGCGTGACCAAGGACTACCTGCTGGGATTGGAGGCAGTCCTCGCTTCGGGAGACGTTCTGAGAACAGGAGGCCGGAATCTGAAGGATGTGAGCGGCTACAATCTGACCCAGCTCATGTGCGGATCTGAGGGGACCCTCGGCATCATTACCGAAATCACCGTGAGACTGCTTCCTCTGCCGCCGGCAAAAGCTACGTTGCAGGCCGTCTTCTTTGATCTGGGCGATGCCGCAAGAACGGTTTCCGCGATTATTGAATCGGGAATCGTGCCGACGACCCTGGAGCTGTTGGATCGAGTAATCCTCGATGTGATTCGGAATTATGGCGGAGCGGAATTCAGCACGGAAGCAGAAGCCCTTCTGCTCATCGAAGTGGACGGTGAATCGGATCTGGTGGAAAGGCAGGGGCAACGGATTGAGAAATTTTGCATGGAGAAGGGCGCCATCGAGGTGAACCGGGCGACAAGCCCCGAGGAGGCGGAAAAAGTCTGGCAGGCCAGGAGAACGGCCTTCGGGGCCGTTGCCAGTTTGCGGCCCAATTGTATTGTCGAGGATGCCACGGTTCCCGTGCGACGTCTCCCTGAAATGATCGAGAAGATCGTCGGCCTGGCAGAAAAATACCGGCTGAAAATCGGGGTTCTGGCGCATGCCGGCGACGGAAATCTCCACCCCTTGATCATGACTGATCTTCACGACAAAGATGAAATGGGCAGGATTGACAGGGCCCTGGATGAACTGTTTGAGACGGCGCTCGGGATGGGAGGTACCCTTTCGGGGGAACACGGCATCGGCATCGCGAAAAAGCGTTTCATGAGTATGCAGTTCAACGAGAGCACCCTGGAGATCATGCGGGGAATAAAGCGTGTTTTTGATCCGGACAATATCTTGAATCCCGGGAGTTTCCTGTAGGAATCCGGCTTCGGGAACTCCTCTTCGGACCGGTCGCCGTGCAGGAGACGATGAAGAGAGAAAAATCATGAGTCAGAATGTTGTGGCCAAGGAATTTGCCCAGTGCAACAAATGCGGACTCTGCCGGGTGAATTGTGCGGTCGCCAAAGAGCTGTTGCTGGAGAAATTTACTCCCAGGGGAAAGATCCAACTGGCGAGGCTTCACAGCGAAGGGGTGCTGGATATCAGCGAACGATATCGGGATATTTTTGCCCGATGTCTGCTTTGCGGCTCCTGCAGCGTGACCTGCCCGAGCGGGGTGGATCTCAACGCCGTCTTCCTCCATATGAGGGCTGTGATCGCACAAAACGATGGAGTGCACCCTGGGGCACAGCCCGCGGTTGCGTCATTGCTGGAAAACCATAATATTTCCGGTGAGGACAACCTGGAGCGCGGGGATTGGCGGGATTTCATAAAGAATCTTCCCGGGCACAGGTACGAGAGGAAACGAGCTGAAATCATATATTTTGTGGGCTGCGTGGCGTCCTTTTTTCCCATGGTCCAGAAGATTCCCCAGAATGTTGTGAAAATCCTGGAAGCATCAGGAGCCGACTTCGCCGTTTTGGGCGGGGATGAGTGGTGCTGCGGCTTCCCTTTCATTGGGGCGGGGCTGCCGGACAAGGCTCGCGAAATGATGGATCATAACGTCAAGAAAGTCCGCGAACTGAAGGCGAAAACCGTGCTTTTTTCCTGTCCTTCCTGCTGTCGCACCTGGAAAGATTTCCACCCGCAGGATCTGGCCCTCTACCATGACACGCAATGGATCTCAAAGTTGATCGCGGAAGGAAAGATAGAGTTGAGAGAGGTGGACCGGGTGGTGACATACCATGACCCCTGCGATCTTGGAAGGAAAGGAGGAGAGTACGACGCCCCCAGAGACATCCTGAGGGCAATTCCCGGGGTTTCCCTGGTCGAATTGGAAAACAACCGGAGCCAGACCATTTGCTGTGGAGGCGGAGGGAATCTTGAGATGACGGATCCCGGCCTTTCGGCAGACCTGGCGTACCGGAAAATCCGGGAGATCCGCAGTTCCGGCGCCGATACGGTGGTAACATCCTGCCAGCAATGCATTCGAACCATAAAAGGCGCGGCAAGAAGGCACAAGGTGGATCTCGACGTCTTGGATGTCACGGATGTGGTAATGCAGGCGCTGCTGCCGGAAGAGAGTCCCTGCGCTCCCTGAGAAGACGGGCTATGGAACAAGAAGCGTGCGTCGGGTTGGATTCAGTCTCAGCCATGCTTTTGACGCATTGGACAAAAATCAAACTGCAATTTTAAGGAGGGGAATGATGGATGATCGAAAGTATTGTTGGTTGACGACAGCGCGGTTGACGAATGTCTTGGCAATTGCTTTCATGATTCCCGCAGGTCAGGCACTGGCGGCAAGACCTATTAAAGTGGGACTCCTTGACTGCTACACCGGAGGAGCGGCTGCTTTTGCGAAGCCTGCCCTAGTGGCCTGGCATATGGTTGTGGATGAATTCAATGCAAAAGGCGGGCTCCACGGGAGAAAGATAGAAATTATTACGAGGGATACCAAATTCAATCCGGAGCAGGCCGTTACCGATGCCCGCGAATTGATCCTCAAGAACAGGGTTGATTTTCTGGCGGGGACCACAAGCAGCGGGTGCGCTCTTGCCGTATCTCAGTTCGCCAAGACCAAGAAAAGGCTCTTCATCGTCCACATCGCCCGGAGCGCCCGCGTAACAGGAGAAAAGGGAAACAGATATGTGTTCAGGGGGTGTCCGAACACCGCCATCGAAGGGGGGGCCGGCGGGGCCTACGCGGCCAAGATGCCCTATCATTCCTGGTATATCATCGGAGACGATTATGAGTACGGCCACTCCATCGCCGAAAATTTCTGGAGAGCACTGGTGAAGGACAAGCCCGGCGTTGTCAAGGCGGGAGAGGTATGGGCCAAGCTCAAGGAGACGGACTACACCCCCTATCTGACCGCCCTCATGGCCAAAAAACCGGATGCCGTGTATGCGGCATTCGGGGCCGCAGACCTGATTTCCTTCACAAGGCAGGCCAAGTTGTTCGGACTCTTCCAAAAGGTCCCCGTGTTTGAATACGCACTGGGTGATTCCATATTTCCTCAGGTCCTGAAGCAGAACATGCCCGTGGGGGCCTACGGTGGAATCAATTACTTATGGTACTATCCCGACAATGCGGCCAACAAGGCCTTTGTAAAGAAATACCGTGAATTGAGCAAAAAAATGGGGCATGAGGATCTCTATCCGTCGGGCCTGGGGTCTTACGGGGGGTATTGCTCGGCCAAGTTTCTGACCGAGGCCATCCTCAAGGCCGGCTCCGTGAAGACAGACAAGGTGATCAAGGCCCTCGAGGGGCTTACGATTCAAACGGCCCTTGGTCCTATTAAAATGCGGGCCTGTGATCATCAGGCGCTGACACCCACTTTCTGGGGAGAGACCGCTAACGTACCGGGATATCCCTTCCCGATACTGAAAGATGTCGTCATGACTCCAGCCGACAAAGTCATTCCCTCGTGCGAAGAGATCGCCGGGGAGAGAAAGAAAGCACAGTAGAAAACGGGACTCCGCCCGCGGTTTTCGCTTGCTGCAAGATGCTCGGAGAGCCGTGGGCGGCACACAGCAGCATAACAGGATTCCGGCATGTCACTCGACCCTTCCATGCTTTTGGTCCAGTTTATCAGCGGCCTGACCACGGCGATGGTGCTGTTCCTCCTGGCCTCGGGTCTGACCCTCGTCTTCGGCGTGATGAACGTGATCAATTTCGCGCATGGCGCCTTTTACATGCTGGGCGCCTATCTCGCCTTTACCATGACGCAGCTGCTCAGCGGATCTCTTGGCTTCTGGGCAGCGCTTCTCATTGCACCCACCGTGGTGTGTGTCGTGGGAGGCATCGTGGAGGTGGGCCTCCTTCGGCGGATCTACGGTAAGGAGCACCTTCTGCAGATACTCCTGACCTACGCCCTCATCTTCATCTTCAACGACCTGATCAAGATGATATGGGGGGTGAACCTGCGGATGGTGAACATGCCGGCATCGCTCCGGGGGTTTGTGACCTTTCTGGGCAGCCGATTCCCGGTGTACTACTTTTTCATTCTAGGCGTCGGTACGGCGGTCGCCGTTCTGCTCTGGCTTCTCTTGAAAAAGACCCGATTCGGAAAATTGCTGCGAGCATCGGCTGAACATCGGGACATGGTAGGCCTCCTGGGCTATAATGTCAGTACGGTATTCACCCTGGTATTCATGATGGCCACCTGGCTCGGAGGCCTCGCTGGAGCAGTCATCGCTCCCACCGTACGGATTTCCATGGGCATGGGCATGGAGATCATCATTGAGTGTTTCATCGTCGTGATCATAGGGGGGTTGGGAAATGTGTTGGGCGCCCTCTTGGGGGCTCTCCTGGCCGGTGAGATCTACGCCTTCGGCATCCTGCTCCTGCCCAATTTCGCCATGGCCTTCCTTTTTGCCCTTGCCGCCGTCGTCATCATTTTTCGCCCTTATGGCCTGCTCGGTAAACCGGCCCAGGGAATGAGCTAGGAAAGAAGAGGCATGGCAGACCGAATGGAAACAGGACCAGTGACACACGGAAACGCAGGCAAGTGGATCTGGATCTCTGTTTTCGGTCTTTCGCTTATCATACTCCCATTCGTGCTGGAAAAAGGGATCTCCCAGTACTACCTTTTCCTGGCCGCGAATATACTGGCGTGGGCGTTGTTCGCCTTGAGTTTCAATCTGGTCCTGGGCTACGGTGGTATGATGTCGTTCGGGCATGCCGCCTTTTTCGGCGTTGGCGCTTACACCTGTGCCCTCCTCCTGGTCAAGGCTTCCTGCCCGCTTATTCTCGCCTTTCTGGCCGCACCTTTTGCAGCGGCCTGCGTCGGGCTTGTCATCGGCTATTTGAGTGTGCGAATCAAGGGGGTCTTCTATTTTGCCGTCATTACCCTCTGCTTCGCCCAACTGGTCTACATACTGGTGTTCAAGTGGAGGAGTTTTACCTTCGGTGACGACGGAATCCAGGGGATCCCCGTGCCCGCCTTTATTTCCACGGACGAAAGTTATATCCACTACTATTTTTTCGCCCTCATCATCGTTCTCATCTGTGCCTTTGTTCTCTGGAGGATCGTGAGATCTCCCTTCGGCATGATCCTCAGATCGTTGAAGGAAAACCCGGAAAGGGCGGCTTTTGTGGGCGTCAACGTGGAGCATTACCGCTTGATCGCCTTTGTCATCTCCGCGTTCTTTTCGGGAATTGCGGGCGTTCTTTATGCGCTCCTGCAGACATCCATATCTCCGGACATCCTCTTCTGGACCGTTTCCGGGGACGTGATCCTCATGGGTCTGCTGGGAGGCATGACGCTCTTTCTCGGGCCTGCTCTGGGGGCGGCCATCATGGTGCTTCTCAATTCGTTTGTGACCTCCTATACCGAGTACTGGGGGCTCTGTCTGGGCATCACCTTGATTTTGATCGTTCTTTTTTTCCCAAGAGGGATTGGCGGGATCATGGTGGAGCGCTATCAGACATGGAAGAAGAGGAAAGAAGGCTGAATGGAGATCCTGGAGATAAAGGGGCTTACGAAATCGTTCGGCGGTGTGATGGCCGTGGCCGGAGTCGATCTTCTGGTCCGGGAGGGAGATATTCACAGCATCATCGGCCCGAACGGCGCCGGGAAATCCACCCTTTTCAACCTCATCAGCGGCTATTTTCCCTGCGACAAGGGCAAGGTCCTTTTCAAGGGGGAGGATATAACCGGATTTTCGACCCAGAAAAGAGTGAAGATGGGGATGGGAAGGTCCTTCCAGGTGACCAATATCTTTCCGAAGCTCACCGTTTTCGAGAATATACAGGCGGTCATTCTCTACGCGAAAGGCAAGGGCCTGACACTCTTTTCCGATGCGCGAAAGATGGTCCGCGAGGATACGGAGAAAATCCTCGAGATGGTGGGACTGAAGAACAAGCTTGAAGAACCGGCAGGTATTCTTGCCGCCGGCGACCGGAAGCGCCTGGAGCTCGGGATCGTACTCGCCACAAGGCCGGATCTCCTGCTCCTGGATGAACCTACCTGCGGCATGTCTCCGGTCGAGACATCCAACACCATTGAGCTGATCCGGAAGATCGCGGAAGAAAGGTCTCTGACGGTCCTGTTTACGGAACATAAAATGGACATGGTCTTCAGTATTGCCTCCCGCATCACGGTTTTGAACTTCGGCGCCATTATCGCCGCCGGAGAACCTGATGAAATACGCTGCGACGAGAAAGTGAAACAGATCTATTTCGGAGAAGATCGGTGCTCCTTGAAGTAAGTCATATCGACACGTACTACGGCATATTTCAGGCCATATTCCAGGTTTCATTGGAAATCTCCGCAGGAGAAGCGGTCTGCCTTCTGGGAAGGAACGGGGCAGGTAAGACCACCACTCTGACGAGCATCATCGGCCTGAACCGGCCCAAATCCGGTGTGATAAGGTACAAGGACCGTGAAATTACGGGCAGGAAGCCCTATCAAATCGCGCGGATGGGAATCGGCCTGATTCCCGAAGATCGCTGGATCTTTTCCGGGCTGTCCGTGAAAGAAAACCTGGAACTGGGCACTGGAAAAAAGAAAGCGCATGAGGGAATCTTCAACCTGGAGCGAATTTATGAGCTGTTCCCGAGACTGAAAGCCATGGAAAAGAGAAATGCAGGGACCCTCAGCGGCGGCGAGCAGCAGATGCTCACGGTCGGGCGGACGCTTATGGGGAACCCCGAATTGGTCCTGCTGGATGAACCGACGGCGGGTCTTGCGCCTCTTGTGGCGCAGCATCTCGGCGACCAGATAAGCAGCCTGAAACGGGAAGGACTGAGCATCCTGCTGACCGAACAGAATGCCCTGCTTGCCATGGGAATTAGTGAGAGGGCCTACATCATGGACAAGGGAGTCATTGTGTACGAAGGGAGCGTCGGAAAGCTCAGGAAGGAAGAGCAGACGATGCGACAATACCTCGGAGTGTAAAGAGATTCCGGAAACGGTGATTTCGGTTGGCCGATCCCGAGCCCCCGGGAAGAAACAGCTGAGGGAGAGAAATGCTGGAACAGATGCGGACCCATGCCGAGGCAATTTTCAGGAAAGCCCTTGAGGCTGTGGA
>CAZEGG010000082.1:7572-11430 GCA_964511755.1 uncultured Desulfobacteraceae bacterium
AACAGATGCGGACCCATGCCGAGGCAATTTTCAGGAAAGCCCTTGAGGCTGTGGATCCTTATGAAGCGGTGAAGATGTTTGTGCGCCTGGAAGGCGATGTCCTCCATCTGGGCCGTGAAGGTCGGGAACTCCGGCAGATTGATCTGAACGGTTTTGACCGGATTACAGTTGTGGGAGGCGGAAAGGCCACGGCGCCCATGGCAAAGGCCATTGAAGATATCATTGGTTCCAGGCTCCTGGGAGGTGTGATTAATGTAAAATACGGTTTCACTACTTCCCTGTCCCGGATTGAGATTGTCGAGGCAGGTCATCCGCTGCCCGATGAAAACGGTGTCCGCGGCACGGAGAAGATCCTTGCACTTCTCAACGGCGCGGGTGAGAAGGACCTGATTCTTTCTCTCATCTCCGGGGGGGGATCTGCACTGCTTGCCCGACCCGCAGGAGAAATTTCCCTCGAGGAAAGCCAGACCATCACCCGGATGCTCCTCGAATGCGGGGCCAGTATAGACGAGATCAACGCCGTGAGAAAGCACATCTCTCTTTCCAAGGGGGGCCAGATGGCCCGGGCCGCCTTTCCCGCCACCATCATCAACCTGATGCTTTCCGATGTGGTCGGAGACAAGATGGACGTCATTGCTTCGGGACCCTTCGTTCCCGATTCCTCCACCTTTGAAACGGCCGGGGAGATTCTGCATAAGTATGCGCTTCGCGGCATCCCGCCTGGAGTGAAAGCGCATCTGGAGGCAGGCGCCAGGGGGGAAATCTCCGAAACCCCGAAAGAAGGCGACCCTGCCTTTGATCGGGTCTTCAATGTCATTGTGGGCAGCAACATCCTGGCTCTGGAGGCCGCGGAGCGCGCGGCCGGGGCTCTGGAATACAGGACTCTGCTCCTCTCGTCCATGATGGAAGGGGAGACCAGGGAAGTTGCCCGTGTTCATGCCGCCATAGCAAAGGAGATCTTGAAAACCGGGAACCCGCTTTCTCCCCCTGCCTGTGTTATCTCCGGAGGAGAAACCACCGTCTCCATCCGGGGAAACGGCCTTGGGGGACGCAACCAGGAATTCTGTCTCGCCGCAGCGATGGATCTGGAGCAGGTTGCCCCGCGGGTAGTGATTCTGAGTGGGGGAACGGACGGAAACGACGGGCCTACAGATGCGGCCGGAGGAATCGTGGACCCACTTACCGTGCGCCGGGGCAGGGAAGCGGGAATGAAGTCAAAGGATTTCCTGGATAATAATGACTCCTACCATTTCCTGCAGGAGACCGGGGACCTGCTCGTGACCGGCCCCACCAATACCAATGTGATGGACGTCCGGCTCATCCTGGTACGGTGACATGGTGACATTCCCTTTGTTGCATTTAAAGCGCCTCGATCATCCCGACAGCAGGTTTCAATAGTCTCTCCCATTATTCATATTGCTCTTTCAGAAACGAGCCCCCTGTCCCTCCCCTAATTAAGGCACCAAGATACGGAGGATACGTGATCTCATTTAGCAGCCCTTCGCTATGTCTCTTTAGAACAGCGGGTGGGTTGGGGAATAGGGAAAGCCGGCAGGCAGGCGGTTATCCCTCGTTCCAGCGTTTGAGGAGATAGGGTTTGGCCATTTCAAACACAGCGCAATCCTCCTCGATAGCCTCTTCAGCCTGCTTAATGGACATGCGTTTGGTTCTTTTCACGAAGGAAAGGGTTCTTCCGAAGTAGAGAGGGATCAGGGATTCCATCATCAAATCCCGGTCAATAACCGCGTCACGGTATGCCACCGCCATGTCAAAGAGCACCCGGGCCCACAGGTCCGTGGGGAAGGCAAATACCGTCTCTCCCATCTCCCCGATTTCCTGGAGCTTTTTGCAGACCTCATCCGTCAGAACTTCTTTCCACTGGTCGCCATATTCGTCAAATCCTTTGTGAAATTTTTCCATGAGGTTTCTGGTGTTTACCTCCACCTTCGGAGGCATTTCCACCTCGCCGAGTCCAAAGCCGTAGATAGCGGTCGGCCTGCTGTACTTGATTTCTTTCCAGAAGTCTTCCAATTCTTCCATCATGGAAAACATGGTTCCCACCACCTGCCTGAACATGGGACCCAGGTGGGCGCCGGGATCTTTTGTGCGGTGGATTTTCGGCCTGCCCATGAAAGACTGGCAGATCTGCTCCCGCTGGTTGATGGCCAGGGTTGTCATCCAGACATCAATGCCGAAATTGGCAACCGCCTCGTCCCAGACAGGTTCGCCGGCATACACCCTGGCAAGCCTTCCGCTGAACCCGAAGTCTCCTCCGATGGGCTGTCGAACGCGCCTGCCGTACAGCGCCCGGGTCATGGGGTACGCTATGCTGTTCGTGATAGTGCCGTCATACTTGTGCCGGACATAGAGAGGTGCAACATAGGAAAATCCCTGAAACAAGGGTTCGCCGAGGTGCTTGATCCACTCGGGAGTAATGCTTTTCAGATCCGCATCCACCACGAGGACCGCTTTCGCGCGAAGCTCCACCACCTTTTTGAAGAGGTTTTTGAAATTATTGCCCTTCCCTTTGACGCCCGGAGGTGTTGAGAGGTACATTTTCGGTGCACTGGTGGGAGTGTCCAGAAAAGCCTGTCCCGTGTTGTCCGAGGAGTTGTTGTCACAGTTGATAATCACCGAAGTCCTGTCTTTGAAGTACTTGCCGAGTCCGTTGTCAGCCTGTGCCGTAGGATACGCGATGGAATCCGCCTCATTGTAGGAAGGTATGCAGACCACCAATTCAGCCTTTTTTATCCCGTCAGGGTTAATCTCGGATTGAAACTGTTCAGTCATACCTGCTCGCTCCTTGATTGAAGAATATGCAGCACTGCCTCATTCCAGCCCTTGGGCCCCTCTCCGCGGGTGACCACGAGACCAGGAATTCGCTTGATAAGCTCAGGATAATCACGCTTGGACCGGATCAGTACGGGGAAGTCGGCCCGTTCGAGCATGGAAAAATCATTCGGGCTGTCCCCCAGCGCAGCCGAAACCACCTTTCCCTCTCTTTTCTCATAAAGGAATATGAGCTGCTGCATGGCCAGGCCTTTGTCATTCCTTCCCTGGAGGTGAATAAACCGGCCTCCTTCTGCAATCACGAGCCCTCTCTGTTCGGCTGCGCGCCGGAGGGCACTCATGTCCGGATTCACGGGTGAGTCTACCAGGAAGGGCTCATCGAATTCTCTGCTGGCAGCCAGTCTGGCCGTTGAAATGTCGAGGCCGGTGAGGTCTGCGATCCGGTCGATACCCATGTCCGAAAAGCCGATAAGCGTATAGCCCAGTTCCTTGCCCATTTCCTTCAGCGCACGGCGAAGGACTGCGTAAGGGGTGCCTTGTGGCCATTTCCAAAGATCTCCGTCGGCCAGAGCTCCCGGCGGAGGCTCCTCACCGAATGTTACGGGTAGAAAAATGCCCCCGCCGTTCTCGGAAATAAACGGCCCCGGCAGGGAAATTCGGTCACGGAGGATCTCCATCTCCGCTCTGGTCTTGCTCGACGCAGGGATAACCTTCACCCCGCGTTGCCTGCACAGGTCAAGGGCCTCTCCGGCCTCCTCCCAGGAATAGGTCTCGGGATCCAGAAGCGTCCCGTCCAGATCGGTGAACAGGACCAGGGTGGGGTTCACGGAGAGGCCGGGAAAAGCGTCATCTTTCATAAGACGAAACGCCTTTTTTCTCCCTCGACCACTTCAATAAGATCATAAAAGATCCTGGGGAGTTTATTGGACACTCTCTCCCACGACACGGTTTGCGGCATTTGAAAAACGCTCTGCTGCACCCGTCTTTCGACCTCCAGGATGGAATCGGCCAGACCCTGCTCAAGAAAGGGTTTGAATTCCGCGTGGGAATGGACAAATCGCAGGAATC
>CAZEGG010000083.1:0-11428 GCA_964511755.1 uncultured Desulfobacteraceae bacterium
ATCCGTGGATGTCCAGGAAATAGACGGCGCTTCCAACCGGGGCATTGATGAAATCCGGGAACTCAGGGGAAATATCAACTACATGCCTTCTTCGAGCACGTATCGCGTCTACATTATCGACGAAGTGCATATGCTCACCTTACCTGCTTTCAATGCCCTGCTAAAGACCCTTGAAGAACCCCCGCCTCACGTAAAGTTCATTTTCGCGACTACGGAACCCCATAAAGTGCCGGTGACGATTCTCTCCAGGTGCCAGCGTTTCGATTTTAAGAGAATCCCGCTTCACAAGATTGCCGGGCATCTGGAAGAAATCTCCCGCAGGGAAGGTATTCATATCAGCAGGGCCGCCCTTTCACTGATTGCACGGGAGGCCGAGGGGGGGATGAGGGATGCTGAAAGCCTCCTTGACCAGGTGGTTTCCTTTGCCGGAATGAAAGTGGAGGACGAGCAGGTTATTGATACCCTGGGAATCATAGACCGGGACATCCTTTTCCTGGCATCTGCCTGCATCATCAAAGGAGACATGAAAGGGTGCCTGGAAATCGTGGACAGGGTATACAATTACGGCTATGATATGAAGGCATTCTACCGCAGCCTGATGCAGCAGTTCAGAGACCTCCTCATCGCCCTGATATCTCAACAGAATGACCTCCTTGAAATCTCCGAGAGCGATCGGGAAAAGGCACGACAGCTGGCGGAAGAGGCAGGCCGGGAAAGCCTGCAGATCATATTGAACTTCCTCATAAACCATGAGGAGAATCTGAGATTTACCACCCAGCCCCGCCTCCTGATCGAAACCTCCATGCTCCAGGCGTGCCAGTTGCGGGACTTCCTTTCTTTTGGAGAGTTGCTCGAAAGGGTGGAAGGGCTGGAAAAACGTCTGGCAGGGACGCTCCCTGCCGGGCGGCCTCCAGAGGTTCCCGGTCTTTCCGAACCGCCGGGGGACTGGCGCACGAACGGCGCTGCCGAGCCGTCCCAGAGCGGAAAGGCCCTATCCGGAAACAGTGACTGGCAGGGATTCCTCACTTTTCTCGCCGGCAGAAACCGGCCCATGTCCAAGGTCCTGGAAGAATGGAAATTTCTGAACCTCTCGGCAGACGTCCTGCAGCTGAGCAGAGGCGCGAGGTCCTTTTCCGCCGCCTACTTCGATGATCCCGAAAAACGTGATCAGCTCCGCGCCTACTGCAGGGAGTTTTTCGGCCGGGACCTCCGGATAGACCTCCTGGAGGATCCAAATTCCTCCAGCCCCAAAAAACGAATCACTCCGGCCAAGTCCAGGAAGGCCGACAAGTCTCCCAAGAAGACTTTTCCTCCTCCTGTCCAGGACATCATAGACGTCTTCCAGGGTGAAGTAACCTCTGAAGGTCCCCCCAAGAAGCCGGTCTCAGGGTAAGCGATTCTTCTCCGTGCTGCTCAAGACCCAAAATCCCTTTCTGAGGTCCTCAATCAGATCCGCAGGGTCTTCAAGGCCGATGTTGAGCCGTACGATAATTTTATCCGCATACCTTGACCTTCCGGAACGCGGGTATTTCGCCGCGGTTATGAGGCTCTTGAACCCACCCCAACTATACCCCAGGCCGAAGAAATCGAGCGAATCGACAAAGGAGGCTATTCTTTCAGGTGAATAATCCTCTTTGAAGGTAAAGGCAAAGAGGCCTGAGGACCCGTGGAAATCTCGCTTCCAGAGATGGTGTTCCGGGTGACTCGGGAAAGATAAGCGTCGTGTTCGGCCTGACAAAATCGACAATATCAGCGCCTACCGTGGGGGGAATGATGCTGATTTCCACATTGTATCTGGAAAGAATTTTCCTGCAGAAACGGGCTGTGGGCCCGTACGCATTGTCACAGAGGAGAATATGATCGCCGCTCTTCGTAAATGCAAGCAGTGCCGCTATGATAGCGTTTATTCCCGATTGAAACGCCCGGGTCGTGTGCCCGCCCTCCAGCCTCCTGAGCGCCTCTTCAAAGGCCCGTTGGGTGGGGAGCCGGTCCGTGCCGTAGGCAACACCTTCATATTCCCCTCTATTTGAAAGAACAAGGTCTCCGTATTGTTGAAACAAAACGGTAGACCCCTTGTACACGGGCGGATTGATTGTCCGCACCTTCTTTCCGTTCACTTCGTTGCAGTAATCATCGAATACTATCAGTTCGGTCGAATCCTTCATTTCTCTCAAATCCCGTTTCGTGAGTTTGTAGGAAGATGATCATCTCTCTCAGCCTCGTGGTAAAACACCTTCGATTGACGATGCGATTGTGAAAAACAGCCATTTCCGGACGGAAACAAGATAGAATAGACGCTGTCGCCTTCGCAAGAAAAAACACCTTCAGGAAAAATTAGTCTCCCCTGATGGTTCGGAGGCCTCGGGCGTTTCAACGGCTGCCCGGGAAGTCTTGCTGGATCACCCCCCCTCCCGAATCCACCCTCCAATTCCCGCATCATGAATTTCACCGGGGGATTTGACGAAATCCCTGATCACCGGCAAGATGTCGGATGCACGGCGCCGCATCGCAGATCCCGGGTCGTGTGCGGGAAGAGCAACGACTGAGGCGTATGTCATAATACGCCGCAAGGAGGAGCGACCGAAGGCAATCCCGCCAGCGGCGGGAATGATACCTTGCCGGTGATCAGGGGCCCTTTTCCGGAGTTGACGGAATTATACCAACCTGATAAAATTTTTGGTTTATAAGGCATTACGCAACCCGGATCATTCCCGGAACGCAGATTTCTGGAAAAAAGGATAGCACTGAAAGGAGAAAAGCGATGAAAGGGATGCCCAACATGGGCCAGATCATGAAACAGGCCCAGCAGTTTCAGGCCAAAATGGCCAAACTCCAGGAGGAACTGGGAGACAGAACCGTGGAAGCATCGGCCGGCGGCGGAATGGTTACCGTCGTGGCAAACGGGAGGCAGGAGATCGTCTCCATCGTCATTGAGCCGGAGGTCATAGACCCCGAAGACAGAGACATGCTGCAGGATCTCGTCATGGCCGCAGTCAACGACGGCCTTACCAAGGCGAAAGAAATGGTGAACGAGGAGATGGGAAAACTGACCCAGGGCATGAACCTCCCCAACCTTCCCGGGCTCATGTGAACAAGGAGATCGTCATGGGTATATACCCCCAATCTCTTGAAAACCTTATCGAACAGTTTTCCAAGCTCCCGGGCATCGGCCAGAAATCCGCTGCACGAATGGCCCTGTTCGTCTTGAGGAGTGATCGTTCGCTGGCACAGGAACTGGCCCGGAGCCTTTTGGAGGTGAAAGACAGAATAGCTTTCTGTTCGATCTGCTTCAACCTGACCGACAATGACCCGTGTCCCATCTGCCGTGATGAGGCCAGGAATATCGGCAGCATCTGTGTTGTTGAAGGCCCGGGAGACCAGTTGGCCCTGGAGGAAAGCGGTTCATTTAAAGGGCGGTATCATGTACTCCACGGGGCCCTTTCCCCACTCGACGGCATCGGCCCTGAAGATCTCAAGATAGGAGAACTTCTTTCCCGCTTGAAACATGAGCATGTTACGGAGGTTATTCTGGCAACCAACCCTACCACCGAAGGGGAGGCAACAGCTTCTTTTCTGTCCGGTATCCTTTCCGACAAGGACGTCACCGTCACCCGCATTGCCCTTGGCGTCCCGATGGGAGGAGATCTCAAATACATGGACCGCATGACGCTGCAATATGCTCTCAAGAGCCGCATGAAGGTTGAATCATGATCGACCCGGCGGATCTTGATGCAGTAGCGCAAATAGTGGGTCCGGGCAACTTAATCACCAAACAGGAAGACCTTGAAGCATACTCCACGGACGGCACAAAACTGGTGTTCGCCCCGGATGCCGTGGTCTTTTCCCGCACCACGCAGGAGACAGCAGAAATCCTTCGCTTGGCCACCAACCGGGGATTTCCGGTGATACCAAGGGGCGCCGGAACCGGGATGAGCGGGGGATCGCTCCCGGTCAACGGCGGGCTGGTCATGTCACTGGAGCACATGAACCGCATCCTGGCTATCGACCAAGAGAACCTTGTAGCCAAAGTGGAACCCGGGGTCATTACTGCCGACCTCCAGGAAGCCGTTGAAAAGGTCGGGCTTTTTTATCCTCCGGATCCGGCCAGCCGGCACATATCGACGATCGGGGGGAATGTAGCCGAATGTGCCGGAGGACTGCGGGCCGTCAAGTACGGCGTGACCCGGGACTATGTGCTCGGCCTCACCGTGGCTCTCCCTACCGGCGAAATAATCCGAACCGGCCGGGAGACCATGAAAGGAGTCGCCGGCTACGACCTCACTCACCTCATCGCGGGTTCGGAAGGAACACTGGCGGTAATTACGGCCATAACTCTCCGGCTGCTCCCCAGACCTGAAACCCAGCGAACGATGCTCTCCTTTTTCCCTGATGTGTCCGCGGCGGCCCATACGGTATCCGGCATCGTTCAGCGCCGGATCATCCCCGCCATTCTTGAATTCGTGGACCGGATCTGTCTCGATTGCGTCAGGGAACACATGGGCATCTCCATTCCCACTGATGCCGGCGCCATGCTTCTGATGGAAGTGGACGGCGATTCCTGCGCGGTAGAGCGGGAAAGCAGACAGATTGAGGAGGCGTGTGAAAGCTGCGGGGCAATCAATTTTGAAAAGGCTTCCACGCCGGAACAGGCTGAAAGACTCTGGCAGGCCCGCCGGGAGGTCTCGCCTTCACTGTACAAACTGAAGCCCCACAAAACCAGTGAAGACATAGTGGTCCCGCGGAGCAGACTGCCGGAACTGATCTCACGGCTTCAAGACCTCAGCTCCAGGTATGATCTTCCCCTGCCGGCCTTCGGGCACGCGGGAGATGGGAATATCCATGTCAACATCATGTATGACAAGGACGATGCCGGCGAAAGGGAAAAGGTGGCGCCGCTGGTCAGGGAGCTCTTCGAGCAGGTGCTGCAGATCGGAGGGACCATCACCGGCGAACATGGGATAGGGATCACCAAGGCCCCATACCTGGAAATGGAAATTCCAAAGCCGGGACTGGACCTGATGAGAAGGATCAAGAAATCCTTCGACCCCAAGGGCATACTGAATCCGGGAAAGATCTTCCCGGATTACAAAATTTGATCCAGGCTCTTGTAATTCTTGGTATCGTAATATCTTTCCACATCCACGAGGTTCAAGCGTTCGAGGGCCTTTTTCAAAGACACGGACCCGACCACTCCCTCTTTCAGGCCCACCATGCGGCCGAAATCCTCATTCACAACCATGTCTATGGCAGCGATTCCAAATTTCCGGCCCATCCTCCGGTCATAGGCCGTCGGGGAACCGCCCCGCTGCAGATGTCTGAGCGCTACGTAGCGCACCTCCATCTTGGTCTTTTTCTGGATCTCTTCCGCCACAAACCCGCCGATTCCACCAAGATAGTAATGGCCGAATCCATCCCTTCCCCTTCTTTCGTGAACTTCCTCCAGACCCCGGGGCTTTGCACCCTCTGAGACAAGCACGATGCTGTAACGCTTGCCTGATCTCTTTCTCATCTCCAGGAGTTCGATCACCCTGTCCAACACGAAATCGTGTTCGGGAATCAGGATGATGGGGACCCCGGATGCCTCCCCTGACTCAAGGGCCAGCCAACCAGCGTTTCTTCCCATGCATTCCACCACAAATATTCGGCTGTGGGAACCCGCGGTGATGCGTAACCGGTCGACATCTTCGGTGATGATATTTACCGCGGAATCAAACCCAAGGGTGTAGTCTGTACCTGAGAGATCCCGGTCTATGGTCTTGGGTATCCCTACCACTTTGATGCCCATCCGATAGAGCTTATACGCGACACCAAGATTATTAAATCCGCCGATGACTACCAGGGCATCGAGCCCCAGTTTCTTGTAATTCTCCACCATGATTTCCGACTGGTCGTCATTCGGATCAAAGGGATTGATCCGGCTCGTGCCCAGCCTGGTTCCTCCATACCGGTCCCACGTCCTGACCACTGTGGTGTCAAGAGGCATGGTCCACTCCTTCAAGCTCTCCTTCTTCCCCGGCTTCACGTTGATCAAGCCTCTCCATCCGTCGAGGATCCCTGTTATCTCGAACATGGAGCCCCTTCTGGGCACCAGGTCTTTATCGAGTGCAGAGTACACAAGCCAATGGATGGTACTGTTTATGCCGGGACAATCGCCTCCTGCCGACAGGACTCCCACTTTCGTTTTCATCGTTAGCCTCCCAAGTCAACCTGAGTTGCCGTATCGTGGATTCTTGTGAATATAGTTGAACGTGGTTGTCGTGTCAAGACGAGCACATTTAGTGTTTAGCGCCCGGACCACTTGCCCTCTCTCGCATACGTGCCGATGTCGCCAAGGCCGAGGAGGTTGAACCCGATCATGAAGCGGGTGTCCCTGTCCTCCCTCGCCAGGGAGATCTGTATCCCCCAGCACTGCCGGCTGTATCCCACCCAGTAATAGGAATAAATATTGCTTTGAACCAGCAGGTTTCTGTGAAACCCCATGCCTGTCGAGAGACCATAGGGCAGATTCACATTCCAATCGAATCCCAGGCTCTTGGTAGTACCTTTGGCATACAGAAAATCAATGCTGTAATGATCCCTCCTATCCCCGGATCTGGGGATTTTGAGATCAAGGCTGAGTCTCCCGGCGTCGAAATCATGATCATAATGGTTCCACTGAGCATTTCCCCGAACATCCACATACGTGTAAGGGGTCACCAGGAGATCCGCAGTCAAAGGAGTCAACGGTTCTTTTCTCCCGCCGGCAAGTTCCTCTCGGGTCGCCTCGTCAATATCATACCCCTGGCTGAGGGTGAAGGTGGCCCACTGCATATAGTGTACGTTTCCCTTTTTGTCCTCCAGCCTGGCATCCAGGTAGTTCTCCAGCGCCAGGGTAATCTGGTTGACTCTGCCTTCCTGATCAAAGGGATCAAACCACGGCTTTTCTTCTGTGTCTCCATGGGGAACCCGGTAGCGATACGTGAGAACGGGCCATATCCGGTGCTTCAGTCTCGTCGCGGTCTTCCACCCTGTGTCATAGACCCGTTCCAGGTCTGTAGATATCTTGCATGCGGCCTCATACGCTCCTTTTAATGCACTGTCATCCAGCCCCTGCCCGTCCTCATTCAGCTTGTATGAGTCAAGACTGTATCGAAAGGAGGGTGCCACGTCCAGGTAGCCGTTCAGTAGTTTTCGCGGGAATCGCAGGTCGGGCGACAGGGAAAGCTGGTTCCCTGCTGCCCCTTCTTCACGCCATACGTAGCTATAATCCGAATCCAGGCCAAAATACACGGGCAGATTGCGCAGGGATGTGGGTGCCATCATTGCCTTCACGCTCCCAAGCGGTTGGGGAGTCATGTCATTGGAGGGGTCTTCCGGTCGCTGGTGATAGGAGGAAAGCGCCTGGAGGCTGGTGTCCTGCCATTCTCTGCTGAGTCTCAAAGCGGAGCGCCTGGTGGGAGCATATCTCCCGTCCACCGGTCGTCCGGATACCTCGGACAGGTCCGGCCTGGCGTCGTAACCTGCCAGACTGCTCTGAAATTCCCGAAGGTAGTCCTGGTCGCTCACCAGGTCTGCATCCAGGCGCGCCGTTACCCCGAAAGGCATTTCCTGGTCAGCCCGCCCTCGAAACCAGTAGCGGTTTTGGTTGGTCCTCTCGAAAGGGCTGATCTCCAGCTCATCCGGGTCGGTCATATCTTTGCTTTCCTTTCTGTCCCGGAGAAAATCCAGGAGAAAATTCCCTTCGCTTTCCTTTTCCCCGGCATACCGGAACTCCAGACCCTGCATGTATCCCCTTTGGCTCATGTAGTGCTCGTATAAGGTGGCATCCATCTGATCAGAAATCGCCCAGAAAAATGGGACCTCCACATCCACGCCGTTCCGATTGGAATGGCCTATTCTGGGAGGCAGCAGGCCTGTCTGCCGTTTTGTCTTGGCGGGAAAAATCATGTAGGGCACGTAAAACAAAGGCCAGTCTTTCACGCGAAAAGCGGCATGCTTCACCACCCCGTATCCTTCCACCGTAATCTTGACTTCTGATCCTGTGATGCTCCAGGCCGGATTCTCGCCGTCGCAGGTGGTAAGACGGCATTTCTTTATCACATAGGTGTTTTCCCCTATCTTTTCCATAGTGCCGGCTCTCAGGTAATAGTGATTCTGTTTGAGAAAAAGGCACCCTTTTTCAATCCTGCCGGTCTGCTCCTTCAGATTGAAGGTCCCCGTCTCACCGGTCAGGATGTCGCCGCCTGATTTGAGACGGACGTTTCCCGAGACCTCTGCAATACCGGTCTGTCTGTTGTACACGGCTTCCTGAGCAGACAGGCTCTCATCTCCCCGGACGATCAAGACGTCTCCTTGTGCATGGTATACGTTTGTTTTCTCATCGTAGGAAAGGCGCTTCGCAGTGATCTTCCACGGGGTATTCTCATCGGAGGTGAGTTTTCTTTTTGATAACAGGGGATCGGCACTCGCCAGGGAAAAGAAAACGCCGATACCCAAAAGCACTGACAAGCCCAGTGAGAAAAAGACCATCCCTCGCGTGATCCGCATTTCACGTCTCTTCCTTATCATCCGTTTCTCCATCTTCTCATGGACCCGGATGGTACTTGGCCGGGTCGAAATACGGTAACGCTTCACCCACGGTGAAGAGAGAGCCGCACACCACAATCACGTCCGACGGGCGTGCCAGGACCCTGGCCCGGTCCAGGGCCGGGAACAGGGCCGGAACAACCTCCCCGGACCCTCCATAACTGAGCGCTTCCGCCTTGAGTCGCTCCGGGGTCGCTGAACGGTAATATTGGGGACGGGTATAGATAATGTGATCGGCGAGCGGAACGATCCACCGGAGAATCCCCTTGATGTCTTTATCATCCATGATCCCTATGACGACGATGATACGTCGATCCGGATACTCTTTCCTGACGGCGCTCGCCAGGGTCCTGGCCGCTCCGGGATTATGGGCGCCGTCCAGCAGAACTTCCGGGTTCTTCGATACCACCTGCATCCTCCCCGGCCAATCCACATTCTTCAACCCCGTGCGCATCTGGTATTCGGACACGGAAATCCCTTTTCTCCGGAGCACTTCCGTCACAGCCAGGGCAAGGACTGCATTCCTCGCCTGAAAACTGCCCTTCAGCCCCAGCTGCAGCCTGTTCATCCTGCAGTGGAGTCCCTGATAGTGGAGGCCCGAAGATGTCATGCGATACCGGACCTGCTCTCCGATCCTCCATAGAGGCGCTTCTTTCTCCCGGCAGAGGCGCCTGAACTGCTCCACGACCTGCGGTTTTCTTACGCCCGTGACAAGATCCACCCCCTCCTTGATAATCCCCGCCTTCTCCCCGGCGATCTCCCTGATGCTTGTGCCCAGGAAATCCTGATGTTCAAGGGATATATTGGTAATCACCGAAACCAGGGGATGGATAACGTTCGTGGCGTCCAGCCGTCCCCCCATGCCCACTTCCATGATTGCCAGGTCTGTCTTTTCACGGGCGAAGTAGACCAGTGCCATAGCAGTGGTTGCCTCGAAAAAAGTGGGGGGTTCGCTTTCGACCACCGCCTTCCTCAGCTCGTTGATGAGCTGCACCGCGGATTCCCTGGGCATCTCATGGTTGTTGATCCGGAAACGCTCGGTAAACCGCAGGAGATGGGGAGAGGTGTAGACTCCCACCCTGAATCCCGCCCCCCCCAGGATGGAGGCAAGAAAGGCGGACACCGATCCCTTCCCATTGGTGCCCGCAATGTGGATATAATTTTCTCCTCTCTGTGGATTGCCAAAGGCCTCCAGGAGATTCGCAGTCTTTGACAGCCCGAACTTGATGCCGAACTTCTGGAGGCTGTACAAATATTTTACCGCATCGCCGTATCCCAGGTTATCCGTCTCCGAAACCTCCGTTCATGCGCACGCAGTTTCAACACTCGCCGTTGAACACACCGGCCTTTCATACCTTTTCCAGAGTCGTATACTCCAGGTGAAGGAGCTTTCGTCCCACGTTCCGAAAAAACACTTCCACCTTGTCCGTATCCGGGAACCTGGACACCACCCCTGGTCCGAACGCAGGATGTCTCACCTTATCCCCCTGGCGAAAGCCATGATTTCCCCCTTTCGTCTCTGAATCCCCTTTCGGCTGCACCCATCTCTTCCGGGGAGGTCCTGACTGCAGGCAGGTATTCGCCGACTCGAAAGAAACCACCTCTGCGGGAAGGGCCTGGATGAAAGAGGTCAGTCCGTTTCTCAGACCGTACCCCGCCGTCTGCCAGGAAGCGATCGATTCCTGAGCGGGATAACAGAGAATCAGCTGGTCTTTTGCCCTCGTGGCCGCAACGTACAGGAGCCTGCGCTCCTCCTCCAGGGCCTCGTCATTTTGATAAGCCCGGGCAGGGGGAAAACGGCCCTCCATGAGCCAGATGATGAAAACCACCGGCCACTCCAGTCCTTTGGCCGAATGTACCGTGGAGAGAGTGAGCCGTTCCTCCTGGGGTTTCCCGTTCAGATCGGCTGAACTCGTCGGCGGTTCAAGTGTGAGGTCATCCAGAAAAGGCCGGATCCCCTTGTAGCGCTCTGCCATTTGAATCAGTTGTTCCAGTTCTTTTGCCCGCCTTGGGAAATCATCAAATTTTGTCTCCAGAATGGGCGTGTAGTACTCGATCACCTTTTCAACGGCTGTCTTCAGTACGATATCTTTTGACGAAAGCATGCGCAGGAGTTCGCCCAGAGTCTTGAGGCCTTCCATGCCCTTCCCGCCGGAGGGCCACTCCCCAAGCTGATCAGGCCCCTTCCCCTCGTCTTTCATCCACCGAATGATGGCATTGCTCTTGGCATGACCGACATTTTTCAGGAGCCGGAGGATTCTCCCCCAACTGACCGGGTCGTTCCGGTTTGCAATGACTCGGAGATGTGCGAGAAGATCCTTTATGTGGCCGGATTCCAGAAACTTGAACCCGCCGTATTTGACGTAGGGAATAGAAAGACGAGCCAGTTCCACTTCCAATTCGAAAGAATGATATCCCGCCCGGAAAAGAACCGCAAAATCGGAAAGGGACCTTCCCCGGTCCAGCTGCTCCCTGATAAACCCGGATACGTACCGGGCCTGGCCCGGATCTGTCCTGGCATTGACGACCTTTGGTTTCTCCCCCTCGCCTCTTCGGGTGAAAAGACACTTGGTATACTTTTCCCCGGCCTGTGCCATGAGGGCATTCGTAAAGGTCAGTATGGGTTGCGTGGAACGATAGTTCTCTTCCAGCTTGACGATCCTCGTCCCGGGGAAGAACGATGGGAATTCAAACATGTTCCGGTAGTTCGCGCCGCGAAAGGAGTAGATGGACTGGCTGTCGTCTCCCACCACCATGACGTTCCGGTGGTCGGACCCCAGCCATTTCACGATGTCGGCCTGGATGGTGTTGGTATCCTGATACTCATCCACCATGATATGGCTGTACTGCTCACCCAGTTCTT
>CAZEGG010000084.1:0-11367 GCA_964511755.1 uncultured Desulfobacteraceae bacterium
TCATTCTGGTCATTGCGGCACTGGTACAATTCGTGGAAATGTTCTTGCAGAAATCCGTTCCCGCGCTCTATCAGGCCCTGGGGATCTACCTTCCCCTCATCACCACGAACTGCGCTGTTCTCGGCATCGCGATCCTCGCCGTGCAGAACAAATATGATTTCGTGAAAACCCTTGTGTATTCCTTTGCCGCGAGCGTTGGATATGGAATAGCCCTCATCATCTTGACAGGTATCCGCGAGCGGTCTGCAACGGCGCCCATCCCCGTTCACCTCCGCGGTACTTCCATCGGACTCATAACCGTGGGGCTTCTCGCCCTGGCCTTTCTCGGGTTTGCCGGCCTGGCGGGGTGATATGGGACTGTTTTTATGCCATACGTAAACCATTACAAAAATGGAGATAGGTAATGCTTGTAGCACTGCTGACAATAGGCGGCATCGGGCTTTTGTCCAGCTTTGGGCTCGCCATCGCTTCAAAAATTTTTTACGTGTATGTGGATCCGAAGATTATTGAAATAGAAGAACTCCTTCCCGGCGCCAATTGCGGCGGCTGCGGTTTTCCCGGCTGCAGCGGTTCGGCACAGGCAATAGCCACCGGTAAAGCGCCTCCGAACGTATGCGTGGTTTGCGGTTCCGAAGTCCACGCGCAGATCGGCGCACTTATGGGGATGGAAATCCAGGAGCGGGAGCCGGATATCGCCAGACCGGGATGCACCTATGGTCTGGAGAAGGCTGACCTGAAGTACATCTATGACGGGTATAACGACTGCCGGGCAGCCATGCTGGTGAACGGGGGATCAAAGCTCTGCCCCATCGGATGCATCGGACTCGGAACGTGCGTGAGAGCGTGCCCTTTCGGGGCTCTGTCCATGGGGCCGGATCATCTTCCCGTGGTGGACGCGAACCTGTGCACCGGGTGTGGTACCTGCGAACGGGTCTGTCCCCGGCACATCATCACTCTTACCTCGAACACACGCCGCATCCAGCGGGAATATACCACCGACCAGTGCACTGCTCCCTGTCAGCGCAATTGCCCCGCCGGAATTGACATCCCCGTGTATATCAGGGAGATTTCCAACAAGAACTACCTCGAGGCGGTCAGGATCATCAAGGAGACGAACCCGTTCCCCAGCGTCTGCGGGCGCATATGTGTGGAGCCGTGCCAGGAGGCGTGCAGGCGGAACCTGGTGGATGAACCGGTTGGAATAAACACGCTCAAGCGTTTTGCAACGGATCAGGAAATGGCCTCCGGCCGGCACGTGCAGATTCCCAGGGCACCGGAAACACATTGCCGTGCCGCCGTTATCGGAGGTGGAGCGGAAGGCCTGACCGCCGCCTATGCCCTGAACCGTCTGGGACATGACGTAACGGTCTACGAGGCCGGAGATCACCTGGGGGGAATTCTTCACCGGGGACTTCCCGAGTCCAGGCTCCCGAGAAAGATTCTTGACTGGGATATCGAGGGGGTCCTGGAAGCAGGTGTTGAGGCATATACGGGGAAAAGGCTCGGGCACGATATGACCATAGATTCCCTTCTGGGTCAGGGTTTCAGGGCCGTCTTCATTGCCACGGGAGGGTGGGATACCCTGGTCCGGGAAAAACAAGAAAATGGGGGCTTGGGTCCACTCCCCGGCGTCCGAATCCTGGTCGACTTCCTCCTGGATTGCCGCCTCGGGAAAAAGCCCCGGAGCGGTCAAAAAGTCATGATTCTCGGCGGCGGACGCGCGGCCATGCAGGCGGCGGAGATCTGCATGGACGCGGGAGCAGAAGCCGTGTACCTGGTTCTCCGGAGTTCCGAGGAAAATGCGCCTTACCCGAAAGACATGATCAAGGATGCAAGAGGGAAAGGCATTGAATTCCTGTTTCAAAGCGTTGTGACGAGGATGACGGGCGCGGGAAGTTCGCTGCAGAGCATCACCATCGAACACCTGGACAGGGAAGAGGACTCGGTTGAGGATCTCCCCGTTGACCTCCTCCTGACGGGAGCAGGCAGGTTTCCGGAACTCATTTACGTTCCCCAGGCAGCTGAAAGCGAGGAAGAAGAAACGGAACCGCACACGCCGGTCAAATGGGAAACCCTTGTGCCCTATCCAGGCCCTTTTGCCAGGGAGGATAAGGGGCTCTTCCGACCCGGAGAAACCACAGCCGACTATAGAGCCGTGGTCGAGGCGATCGGATCAGGGAGGAGAGCCGCCAATTCAGTACACCGTTTTCTGACCGGGGAGCCCATAGAGGCCCCCCGAAACATGATCCGAAAACTTACCGAGGTTCTGAGCCTGAACGTGCTGGAGCCGGTGAAACGGTTTCCGCGTCAAAAAATGCAGGAGATTTCAGCGACCGAGAGGATCAACGATCCTTCCCGTGAGATTATCCTCGGTCTGACGGAAGAGCAGGCGCTGAATGAGTCGAGAAGGTGTCTTCAATGCGGCCTGATTTGCTATCGTCGGGTTGAAGGGGTTCGGTACGAATGATTCGGGTCATTCGCGGGCGATATTCCATCCTTTTTCCTGCACCGCGGTTCACCCACTTCATAAGAAAATAGGTGCCCAGGAGGCCGATTCCGCCTCCGACAATGGCTCCGGAAGTAGGCGTTGACTGGAAGGAAGGACCCCAGGCATTTCCCAAGCAGGCTCCAACGACAAGTGCCACTACCGGAAGGAAATATACCACAAGGGAGAGTTTGAGCAGGGAGTGGGAGGGCAGGCCGATCTCCACACGGTCGCCTGCCCGTGCATGGAGCTCATTTGCCAGCACGACATGCATGTTCTTCTCATCCGCCACTTCACAGGTACCATGAGATTCACAATGCGCGCACGCCGCACTCCTCTTGAGCTGGACGACGGCCCTGTCTCCGTAAACATTTTCTATGATGCCTTCTTCGGTGATCATATTTTTAAGATACTACAGAAATGGAAACGATGGAAGATAAAACAGATCCCGCCTCATTCCGAGCGCCGCCCGAAGAGATTGAACGGCGCGTGCACTGCGCTCAACAAGAGATGCTCGCCCGGGACGTGGATGCCCTCCTTATCGTCCAGAGGGTGGACGTTTTCTATTTTTCGGGAACAGCCCAGAATGGGTGCCTCTTTATCCCTGCCGAAGGCAAACCAGTACTGCTTATCAGGAAGTATTACCCGAGGGCCTCTGAGGAATCGCCACTCGAGAATATTGTGTCCATACAGTCTATCCGGGAAGTCCCGGGAATAATCTCCGGGTACCACGGAAGCCTCCCGTCCCGGCTTGGATTCGAGTGGGATGTCATGCCGGTTCGGGAATTCCGCTTCTACAAGGGGCTCTTTGCAGGTGTCGAATGCATAGACGGATCATCCATAATCCACGACGTGCGCTCCATAAAATCGCCCTGGGAGGTGGCCCGCATCGAAGCGGCCGCGGAAAAGTCTCTGGAGCTCTTTGATTTCATCGGCAAACACCTGGATGCCGGGATCTCGGACGTGAATATCTCTTCGCGCGCCGAATCTTTTGCCAGGGCCGTCGGACACGGTGCAGCTTTGCGGATAAGAGACTACCAGAAGAGTGGTCTCACTCTTCACCAGCTCTCGCGGGACGGCATGGGGGCGGCAAAGAGCCTCGGCGTTCCATGGGTCCGGGAGGGAAACTGTCTTGCCATTGAACCGCAAGGCAAACTGAAACAGGAGAGACCCATATCTCTGGAAGTGAGGTTTTTTCTGAATGGGTACCACGTCACCGAGGCCAGAATCTTCTCAATCGGTCCCCTGGCCTTCCCCTTCGACGACAGGGCCCGGCGTCTCATGGAACTTCATCGGGAAATCCTGGATGAGATCAGACCGGGCGTGCGTGCAGACATCCTTTCTCAACGTTCCAGGGAAAAGAGCGGGATCCTCGGCATCGATCAGAATGCTCAAACGCCGGGAACGGCCGAGAAAAATTTCATCGGAAACGGAATCGGCCTGGAGCTTGTTGAGCCTCCCCTTATCGCCGGCGGAAACCACGAGATCCTCAGGCAGGGCATGGTTTTCTCCATTTCTTCCGAAAGCCGCGTCGATGGCCGCTATCCCATGCGCATCAAGGATGTTGTCCTAGTCACGGAAACCGGCTGCCGGACCATTACCCGCCTTCCCCTCCAAACCTTCATTGTTTGATGAGGGATCTGAGGCGCTCTCTTCCCCAGCGTTTCGAGGGATGCATGAGCCTCTCCTTTTCATCCTTTGTGAGGAGCCGCATGGAAGAAACAGGAGGAGGAGAAGGGACAAACAGGGAGACATCCCCGCTTTTCTCCTTCGTAGGACCAAGGCCGACTGCAACGCGGTTCCTATGGCACGAGTCGCATTGACGGCCTACCGGCGAGATAGTGTGGGGCACATATGGAGCCCATGCCCACCCCCGTCCGCTCCCGTCTCCCCTTTCGGGAACCACACTGTCCAGCGCGACGTTGCCCAGGCGGTCAACGTAACTGATGAGATACTGGTAGAGCGGGCGCAAAACAGAGTACCGGTTCTTCTGATCAACACCCAGAGGGAACCACTCCCAGCGCCTGAATCGCCATCCTTGGGACCATATACCCAGCTTCAATTCTCCGGTGATTAAATCCCTGGAAAAAACAGGGGTCCCTATGGGCTCTTTCATCGAGGCCCGGAGTCTGCGCTCAAGAGCCGGATCTCCCTGGGCCGTCAGGCCGTACCACTTGTATCCCTGCGATGCATCCTCACGAATCACGCTCAGGCCGAAATCCTGGAACGCCCACCGGGCGTGGCAGGCACTGCATCGGACACGCTCGTGCTCGGCGATCGCATGCGCCACCGGTTTCTTTGAAAAGAGCGGTACAGTGTGGATTTCCTTCCCACCGGCGGACTTCAGGACAGCCGCATCGGAGTCAGGTCCTTTCTCGCGAAATCCGCCGTGGCATGCGGTACAGGTGCGCATGGGAACCTCCAGTTCGTAGCTGTAGACCTTCCCGTCTCCCATGATATCTCCTGCCTGATGGCAGTCGATGCACCACAGTCCTCTTTCCGCGTGGACGTCTTTTGCCAGGTGATGATAATGCATGCCGTATATTCGCGGGACCGGTTTTCCATCTACAATGGGGGAGTCATACGTGGAGCTGTAATCGTGCTCGAAAAGCCCTTCGTAATCGGCTCCCGCATAGTTGTGATTATGGCAGTGGAGGCATTGGCTGTTCGTTATGCGGGTAGTAAACGAATGGGCCAGAGGGTATCCTCCCTTGTCTTTTGGTATGGCCCGGTCTTTTCCCCGGTAAAGGCCGTCATCAGCGTAGAGGACGTGGCATGCCGCACACCCGCCGGCCCGGTAAAGACCCCTGCCATGACTCCCCTCCCCATGGATATGACACCTGAGACATCGGCGTCTCAGGAAATCGTCGACGAGCAGAGCCGGCGTATCCGGGTAGACGCCCTTGTCAGGTTCGGGCAACGGCCGTAATGCGTCTCCCAGTCCGAAAACGGCCGGCGCCGCTGTCTTCTGCGCTCCCCACAGATAACGGGTCTGATTGATAATACCCGCGAGCGTTGAATGAAGAGACTTGGAAACCCTGTCTATTTCCTTCCTGTGACACTTCCCGCAAAAGGTCTTTACCCGGGAAGGCATTGATGGATTCCTGATAATAGATTTGTGTGTTGCAAGCTGGCCGGTCTTCCTGTCCCCGGGTTTGACATGGCACGAAATGCAGGAGAGCCCGGAATGGTTCCTGCTTATGGTCCGGATGCCCCGGTGACATTCGAGACAATTGCTGTAGTCGTTCCTTCCCTGCTTTGATCCGCCATGCGCTGCAGGGACCGGAAAGCAGAGAACGAGCAACAGAAAAATAGACGGAATACTTTTCATTATTTCTTGCACGGAAGGTCCTGCCGGCGCTTGAAGACGCTCAGGCTGTGGGCAAAGTCCCTGTAGATGGGGTCATCGTAGCGGTCATGGCATCCAAGGCACCCATCTACGGAGAGGATATGTCTTATTTCCGGCTTATTGAATGGTCTCGCTCCACTCACGGAGAGACCTTCATCGTTTTTCTGCGGCTGGTCCGCCACCCCGTCCAGGGGAAAAGAAATGCCGAGGGCGGAGGCCGCTGAATCATACGCAGGTCTGAATACCCATGCGTTGTCTCTCCTGCAGAGAATGCCCTCGCCCAGACCGAGGGTCTTGGGATCGCCGTGGCAGTCCGTGCAGGTTCTTGTCTCCAGCGTCGTGGTATGGGGATCAAAGGCCGAAACCGTGAAGATCCTCCCCGAAGCATCTTTCTTCAGGCGGTGCTGCGTGACGAACCGCGGCAGGAATACCTGGCAGGGGGAAATGGGAAAAATCATGGAGCCTTTGCGAACGCCGAGGGCCGGTTTGAGGAACCGCATAAACGAACGGGCCTCCCGCCACCTTCCTTTTCCCGGGATCCCGGTGAGCCAGTCTTTCTGCATTTCATCGCGGTTATACGTGATGTGACAGCCGTAGCACTGAGGCATCCAGGAACTGTGGCACGATTGACAGGAGAGCCGCTCGTGCCCGGGAAGAGAGTGATAGGCCTTTTTCCCGGAATCGACGGGCAGTTCCAGGGGCCTGCCGTCGTTCTTGCGGAAAAAAGCGGGTTTCCCTCCCACAAGCTGAAGATTGTAAAGGAGCGTGCCCTTCCTGGTGAGGCCCATGCGGGTTTCCGGCCCGTGCGGGATATGTCCGTTCGCGGAGAGGAGGATGGATGTGGCGGATTCGGGATCTTTGTTTTTTCCGAACCGTGGATCATGGCAGGCCCTGCAGGTTATGTCCACCTGGGCATCCATCTGATCATACTCATTCCCATCCCCCATGACCCCGGTACTCGTATGACAGTCGATACACGACATCTTCCCCTTTCTGAAATGCACGTCCGATCCCACCTGCAGGAAGAACCGCCTTCCGGACAGGCGCCTGGAATTGAGCCGCGCCCCTTCATAGGGAGTTCCGTACCCGCTCGACTCATAGCGTCCCATGTAAGAAAGACCTATTCGCGCGGATCGGTTGTGGCACTTGAGACAATTGGCGGAAGGAATATGGACGGTAATGAGAGGATGGGCGCCGGAGTTTTCACCGATCTTCCCGGATGAATCCGAATCAGGGACATGGCAGTCGCTGCATCCGCCGCCCCGCAGTCCTATTTCACCTGCATGATCTTCCCGCTTTTTCCACAGGTGGCAGCCGCCGCACATCTTCCGGTAATGGTCGATGGCGACGTTGGTGGGTGGAGAGGGGCCGAGAAGTTCCGGTACACTTGTCTTGAAAACCTGAAGCGGCGTCCAGTGCGTTTGTATCGAACGGAGGATCCCGCGGTTCGTCGCCATGACACTCCGTTTGACCCGCGAAGCGATCTTGGGATGGCACGAGGGTTTGCCACAGGTCTTGTCCACGATGCGCAAGTCTCCCGGGTTCCTGACCATGCCCACATGCGCCCTTTCTTTGTCCAGAGAGTAGGGGTTTCCCAGATGACAGGACGCACAGCCGAAGGCCTGCAGCGCATGGGATTTGCCTGGATCATTCATTTTGTGATGACAGGCCATGCACCTGTCCGGATACTCCAGGCCGGGATGCCTTCGAGGATATTCCCTGAAAATGAGCAGCAAAGAGACTGCAAGGAGAATACAAAAAGGAACCAGTGATTTCATGGATCTTCACGTTGTACCGGAGATGTTTGACAAGTGAAACGACAAGAATCGTAAGTTGTTACGTGAGGATATTAAGAATTTCCTTGAGCTCTCTTTCCACGTCGGAGAGCACGGATTTCATTGCGCCGGCCGACACCCCCTTCTGCTTCAGCTGCCTTTTTGCACCCTCGATCGTCATCTTTTCTTCGTAGAGAAGACGCTTAATCTCCATGATCGTCTCGAGGTCTTTTCTCTGGTACGTGCGCTGGTTGGAGTCGGCTCTGCGGGGTCTGATCTGCGAGAATTCGGTTTCCCAATACCTCAACACATACGGTTCTACTCCGATTATCCGGCTCACTTCTCCAATGCGGAAGAAACGCTTATCTTCAGGTATCCGGTTCACGGCCTAGCCCTCCCGGAGTCTTCCTCCTGTGTCACGACGAATCCGCTCAATAATTGCCTCGTGAACTTCGTTGGTCCTGGCACCGTCCAGGGTTCCCTCAAGGGACCGGTAGCAGATCCTGAACCCCAAGGCCTTTTCCTTCGGATCCATCTTCTTTCCTTCATAGTAATCAAAAACCGCGACGGATTCCACAAGGTTTTTGCCTTCTTCTTTGATCAGCTGCACTATTCTGCCGCTCTCCACTTCTCGACCGATAACCATGGAGATATCCCTGTACACAGCAGGATATCTGGCAAAGGCCCGGAATCTTCGTTCCCGGGGTATAACACCTATGAGGGCCTGAATATCGAGATCAAACAGGAAGGCATCTTCGTTCTCCACATCGAAGTCTTTCATAACATCTCGGGATACTCGCCCCACATGCCCGAGAACCGCTCCGGATGCGAGAACTCTGGAAGAAAGGCCGGGGTCGTAAGGAGGGGATTGCCCGCCCTTCTCAAATGAAAGGTCCTCCACGCCGAGATTTGCCAGCAGGCCTTCAAGAGCCCCTTTTGCATCGTAGTAGTCGACTTCCCGTTCATCACAGTACCAGGTCTTCTGGCGGTAAAGTCCTGTCATGATCCCGGCAAGCCATATCTTTTCACGGGGCTGCGGTCCTTCTTCGTTCTGCAGGAATATTTTTCCCCATTCGAAGAGCTTCAGCGCCCTCTCTCCGTGTGAAATGTTCGTTCTCACCGTGGTCAGAAGCCCGGGCACGAGGGACGTACGCAGGACCGATTGATCGCTGGAAAGAGGATTCATGATTCTCACAACCTGGCTGTCGGAATATCCTCCCGGGGATCCCGCGGCCTGGAGCGCTTCCGGCGATACAAAACTGTAGGTGAGCACCTCCGTAAATCCGAAAGAGCTCACAAGGGATCTCACCCGGTCGCGCAGGGCCAGTGCAGGCTCGTCTTTTTCATCACTCCACCGAACAGTCGGCGACGAAACCGGAATGTTGTCATATCCGTGCAGCCGGGCAACCTCTTCAATCAGATCGACCTCCCGTCGGATGTCTATGCGAAAGGACGGCGGAAGGACGTGGATCTCTCCGTCTTCTCCGTTCCGTACCTCCATATCCAGGGAGCGAAAATGGTTGGCCATGGTTTCCGCGGAAAGGTCGGTTCCGAGGAAGGCATTCGCCTTTTCCGGCCGAAAAGCTATCTCGGGCGCCACATAAGGCCGCGGATAATTATCCAGAATCCCCGTTGCAACCGTTCCGTCTCCCAGCTGCTGCATGAGGCCGAGGCTCCTCCTGAGCGCCCGGGTGACCCCTTCAATATCGATGCCCCGTTCAAACCGGTAGGACGCCTCGGTCGAAAGCCCCAAACGCCTGGCTCCCCGACGAGTGGTGATCGGATCAAAGAATGCGCTCTCCACCAGCACGTTCTCGGTTCCGGCGAAAATTTCAGAATTGAGTCCCCCCATGATCCCGGCTAGTCCCACCATTCTCTCTGCGTCGCAGATCATCAGGGTATCCGCGTTGAGTTCGCGAGCCTGCCCGTCAAGAGTTGTAAACCGGTCCCCGTCGGAAGCCCGTCTGACTACGATGCGGTTTTCCTGGAGCCGGTTGTAGTCAAAAGCGTGGAGCGGCTGGCCCATTTCAAGCATCACATAATTTGTTATGTCTACTATATTGTTGATACTTCTGACCCCCGACTGAAAAAGTCGATACCTCATCCAGAACGGGGAAGGACGGAGTTGTACATCCTGAATGAGTCCAGCCGAGTACCGGGGGCATCCTTCGGGGTCTTCTATGGTGACGCTTGAAAGGGTTTCTATCGGCGGCCCGGTCTCTTTCACCTGGATATCCGGCAATCTGAGCTGCGATCCGGTGATTGCCGCTATCTCTCTTGCAATTCCGATAACACAGGCGCAGTCGGCGCGGTTGGGGGTAATCCCGATATCGAGGACCCAGTCCGGGAGAGACAAGACACCGGCTATCTCCGTTCCAGGGGAAACCTCCTCTTCCAGCAGCAGGATGCCCGAATGGTCATCGGTCAGCCCCATCTCATCTTCGGCCAGCAGCATCCCGTGTGAAACCTGTCCCCGGATTTCACTCTCCTTTACGGTCCCGATAGGAAGGCGTGCCCCGGGGAGTGCCAGCGGCGCCATGGCCCCGACCCGGACATTCTCAGCGCCGCATACCACCTGAGCTGTCCCGGAGCCGGTATCCACCAGGCAGAGGAACAGATGATCGGCATCGGGGTGCGGGTCCACCTGAACGATCCTCGCGGCAACAACCCGCGCCAATCCGTCACCTACCGGCTCGAAACCCTCGACCTCCAGCCCTGCCATGGTCAGGGCATTACACAGGGCGGGAGGGCTGACACCAATATCCACATACTCCTTTAACCAGTTCAGACTGACTTTCATTATTCTTCTCGTGAGGTGGAAACTTACCAGTACCCAACTTCTATTCGTGGATGGAGACTAGTTAGAACTGCCTGAGAAACCGCAGATCATTCCTGAAAAAAAGCTGGATGTCATCGATCCCGTACTTGAGCATGGCAATCCTTTCTATTCCCATTCCGAAAGCGAAGCCTGAGTATACCTCGGGGTCATAGTCCACAAAACCATATACCTCGGGATCGACCATCCCGGAGCCGAGGATCTCCATCCATCCTGTCTGGCTGCACGTGCGGCATCCCTTTCCTCCGCAAATCACGCACGCGATGTCAACCTCTGCACTGGGTTCTGTAAAAGGGAAAAAACTGGGCCTGAAACGCAGTGCCGTCTTTTTGCCGAACATCTCCCCCACAAAGGCGGTTAAGGTGCCCTTCAGCTGGCCGAAGGTTACGTCCCTGTCCACGAGGAGTCCCTCCACCTGGTGAAACATGGGCGTGTGTGATACGTCCGAGTCGCGCCTGTACACCTTCCCCGGCGCAATGACACTGACCGGAGGTTTCTTGGACTCCATGACACGAACCTGCATGGGAGACGTATGCGTTCTGAGAACCACGTTCTCTGCAATGTAGAAAGTGTCCTGCATGTCCCGGGCAGGATGATCTTTGGGGATGTTCAAGGCCTCGAAGTTGTAGTAATCAAGCTCAACGTTCGGCCCTTTCACGACTCGAAATCCCATCTTTTCAAAAATGCTGCAGACTTCCCTGAGGGTCTGAGCGATGGGGTGAAGATGCCCGCAGGCAGGTTCCCTGCCCGGCAGGGTCACGTCAAACGAGGACGCCTCCCCTGAGGAGGCCCTTTTCGTCTCCCCCAGTGCTCGCTGAAACCGGCCGGTGAGCCGCTGTTTGATCTCGTTGGCCAGTTTGCCTGCGGAAGGTCTTTCGGCGGGATCGAGATCGCCAAGCCCCTTCATGATAGTGGTCAGCAG
>CAZEGG010000085.1:0-11268 GCA_964511755.1 uncultured Desulfobacteraceae bacterium
ATATGAAACAGATCAGGAGGGCCGTCAGCGTGGAGAGAATGGTCCTGAACGTGATGTAGCGAAACACGTTCAACCCGGAAACATCCACGTGCAAGAAATAGAGCAGTTTATAGAGCATCGACTTCCCTTCCCTGTTCCATCAGGAGCTTGAAGGCCTCCACCGCCTTTTCCAGCCGTATCAACCGAGATGCCTTGAAAAGAATGATATCTCCTTCTCTCGTCACCTGCCGCAAGACGTGTACCATTTGATCATGAGTATCAACCACAACCATGTCTTTTTCCGGAAATCCCGCCTCTTTCGCTCCCTGCACCATGTGCTGTGCATACGTCCCCATAACGACGAAAAAGGCAGTTCCCAAATCTGCCACCAGACGGCCTGCGGCCCTGTGTTCCCGATGCACCGAATCGCCGAGTTCAAGCATATCTCCGAGGGCCACAACAAACCTGCCGCCCTTTGAAACCATGGATTTTCCTGTGTCCAGAGCGGCCTGCAACGCCGTTGGATTGGAATTATAGGTATCGTCTATAATCGTGATGCCGCCTGACAGGCGTTCCACGGCAAACCTTCCCTTAATACTCCGGAATTCTTCAAGACCGGTGAGAATATGCTCGGGAGCGGAGCCCGAGACAAATCCCACGGCGGCAGCCGCAAGTGCGTTCTGCACGTTGTATCGCCCGGGGACCTTGAGGTGTACCGGCCACGATTCGTCTCGATGACGAAGAGTGAATGAAATACCCTCCGTGGTCTCCTCATGGACGGCTTCGGCAAACACATCGTTTCGGGGTCCCAGGCCGAATGTGAAGAGGTCCTGTCGGAACCGGCGCGCCGTATCCATCAACAACCCGTCATCGCCGTTCAACACGATACGGGCGCCGGGAGAGATCTCTTGTATGAGTTCCCCTTTTGCTTTGGCTACCTGTTCAATGGTGCCCAGACCTTCGAGATGGACCTTCGCGACATTGGTGATCACGCCCACGTCCGGGTCGGTAATCTGCGTAAGGCGGGCGATTTCTCCAGGCCTGTTCATGCCCAGTTCCAGGACGGCTGTGGATGTACCGGAGCCCAATCGAAGGAGGGTCAAAGGCACGCCTATCAGGTTGTTAAAGTTTCCCTGGCTCTTGAGCACCGGCACTTGCCGTTCCAGGATGTGGGCACACATCTCTTTTGTCGTGGTTTTCCCGATGCTCCCTGTGATAGCCACAATCGACACATCATACTGCCTGCGCCACCAGGCGCTCAGGTCGCCCAGCGCTTTCAGTGTATCTCCCACCGTTATAACCGCGGGAGTCCGGTGCTTCAGATCAGATTCCAGCATCGCCGAAAGGTGCGGAAGAAATGTCTCACGAATGACAACGCCGGATACCCCTTCCTGAATGACGTCCCGCAGAAAGTCATGACCGTCGTACTTCTCCCCTTTGAGCGCCCAGAAGACTTCCCCCGGCCCGGCCTTTCTGGAATCCGTGCTGAGACCCGCAAAGGAAATATTCCGCGGTCCAGAGGCCAGTTTTCCCTGGATCGGATCAAGGAGTTCTTCAGCGGTTATCTTTCCCCATTCAATGGACATACCGATTTCTCAAGATGCCGCCCCGGCGGCGATTTTGCGATCATCAAAATCTCGCACTTCCCGTCCGACAATCTGGTAGGTTTCATGTCCCTTCCCGGCGATCAGCACCACGTCCTTTCCGGCGGCCAGGTGAACGGCCATTGTGATCGCCTCGGCACGGTCCGGGACGATCAGGTAGCTTTTTGCCGTCGTGTGGCTCACAGGCGGTCCCGTCTGTTTCACGATTCCTGCCGCGCTGACCCCTTCCTCTATCTGCGAAATGATGGCATCCGGATTCTCGGTCCTTGGATTGTCGGAGGTGAGAAAAATCCAGTCGCTCAGTTCTGCTGCAATCCTGCCCATCTCTTTCCTTTTCCCCTTGTCACGATCACCTCCACACCCGAAAACGCAGATCAGCCTTCCCTTTGCAAACGGTCTCAGCGCCTTGAGGGCCTTGGCCAGCGCATCAGGGGTGTGCGAGTAATCCACGACGATGTTCTTCCGGGCTCTGTTCTCCACTCGCTCCAGACGTCCGGGAACCCCGGCAAGATTCTCGATGCCGGCAACGATTTCCTCCAGTCCGACTCCCAGGTTCATGGCAGCGGCTGCCGCGGCCAGCATGTTGTACGCGTTAAAATCCCCGATGAGCGATGAGTGGACGACCGTTTCTCCTTTGGGGGTTTTCAGCCTGGCCGACAGGCCGGCTTCACTCATCCGGACATCCTCGGCCTGAAAATCACATTTCTTTTGGATCCCATAGGTGACAACTTCCGCGGCTGTTCGCCCGGTCAGGATCTCACCCCAGGGATCATCCAGGTTTATGACGGCGGTGGTCCTTTGTCCGGAGCGCTCCTTTCCGAGCGAGGCGAACAACATACTCTTTGCCTCAAAATAGGCCTCCATCGAATCATGGTAGTCCAAATGGTCGCGGGAGAGATTCGTGAAGACAGCGAGTCCGAATGGACAGTCCCGGGTCCGCCCCTGATCAAGGGCATGGGAGGAGACTTCCATCAAGACATGGTCCACTCCCTCGTCTGCCATCTCTCTCATGATCCGCATGAGATCCAGGGATTCGGGAGTGGTCACGGGGGCCTTCAGTATATGGCCCGGAAAGCGATAGTTCACGGTCCCTATCACCCCCGGCTTTTTTCCCGCCGCCTGCAGTATGGATTCCAGGAGATAGCTGACGGTGGTCTTGCCGTTTGTGCCGGTGATCCCGATGAGGCTGAGTCGTTCGCAGGGACGGCTGTAGAAATGCACGGCGGCATGGGAGAGGGCTTCCCTGGTATCAGATACTTTGATACACGGGATTTCGGCAGGACAGTCTTTCGATTCTTCCACTACCAGAGCCACAGCACCCCGCTCGACCGCTTCCCCCAGAAAAGTATGTCCGTCAAACGCAGTCCCCTTGATTGCCACAAAGAGATCACCCTCACGCGCCGAACGGGAATCGTACGTTATCCCCTTCACTTCGACTTCGGGATCTCCGGAAAAATGTTCGTACTGTAGATTTTCTAAAAGGCTTTTCAGTATCATTGTCTTCTGTCAGCCCGTTCGCCCGTTTACCGGTTCCTTCCGCCTGTTTTATTAGTTGGCCCGTTGAGTCCGTTGGCCGGTGGACCCGTCCAACATCTTCAAACCATCCGGATGGAATGCTCCTTTTCCTTACGCCTTAAGCCTTACGCCCTTTGCCTGTTCCAGCCGCTATACCGGGGGTCTGAACTCGACCTTCAATACGGAGATCTTCTTCAGGGAACTCCCGGCTCGGGGATACTGTTTGCAAGCAAGGCCGGAACCTTTCAGGTCCACCTTCAAGCCAAGGGCCTTGCCGGCGCGCAGCACCTCTCTCATGGTCTCTCCGCTGAAATCCGGCAGACGGTCCTTCGCGCTCCCTTTGGTGACCGATTGACGGATAAGTACCTTTTGATCAGTGTCCCGTGGTGCCGGCACCTCCGTGCGAGAGGCCAGCTGCACGCGAGGAGCGACCTGCAGGTAGTTCAGTGCCCACTGGCCCACCTCTCTGAAAACCGGTCCCGCAACAATGCCCCCGTAGGGAATCCCCTTTGGTTCATCCACCAACACCACGATCACCAGGCGCGGATCATCGACCGGCACAAATCCCGCAAAGATGGCTTCGTATTTGTCCGAGGAGTATCTCCTGGTTTCGGGGTCGACTTTCTGGGCCGTTCCCGTCTTCCCGGCAACCTCGTACCCCTGTATGGACGCTTCTGACCCGGTCCCTCCTTTTTCTACCACTCCCTCAAGAATATGGCTCACCGTGCTGCACGTCTTCCTCGACAGCACGCGCCTGACGACTTCGGGTCCCCTGCTTTGCACCGCTTTTCCGGAGGAGTCTTTGACGGAGCTGACCACGAACGGCCGCATCAATTCGCCGCCGTTTGCGATCGCGCACATTCCCATGGCAAGTTGAAGAGTGGTGACGCTAATTCCCTGACCGAAAAAGGCGGTAATCTCCTCTATCTCCCTTGCGCTTGCGGCACTGCGGATGAACCCTTTCTGTTCACCCAGAAGCCCGATTCCCGTTTTACTGCCGAATCCAAATCGCCTCAGGTACCGGATAAATTTTCCGTATCCCAGTGTCCTGCCGATTTTGAGAGCACCTATGTTACTGGAGTGCTTAATAATATCACTTACACTCAGAATGCCGTACGGATGGGTATCGTGGATTGTTTTTCCTGCAATCCCGAATTTTCCGTTTTCACAGTTGAACCGGGTCCGGGGATTCACCGCGTGCTCTTCCAAAGCTGCGGCAAGGAGAAATGCCTTCATGGTCGACCCCGGCTCGTAACAATCCGTCACAACCCTGTTTCTCCACTGTGCAGGCCGGTATCGGGAAAAGATGTTCGGGTTGAATTCCGGCACAACGGCCAGGGCAAGGATTTCTCCCGTTCGCGGATCCACCACAATGCACTGCCCGCTTTTTGCCTTGGATTTGCGAACAGCGGATTCGAGCGATTGCTGGGTCTCGAACTGGATGTCTTTGTCAATGGTCAATACAAGATCGTGAAGACCGGCCCCTGCAGGTTCAGTCCGTCGGGTAAGGAAAGGCCTTCCCAGAGCATCCTGGAGCTGCACGAGGCATGTGGGAGGGCCTTTCAGGAGCGAGTCATAGACCTTCTCCAGGCCTTCAAGACCCTGATTGTCTGCACCGACAAATCCGATAAGGTGCGCCGCGGTTTCACGGCCGGGGTAATAACGTCTGCTTTCCGGAACAACTCCCACTCCTTCTATCCCAAGCGCTTTGATCTTTTCGATCATGGGAGGCGGAATTCTCCGTTCAATCCATACAAAAGGCCTCTTGCTCCGGAGGGAAGCCAGGACCCTTCCTTTTGAAACTCTCAGGACCCCCGCGATCCTCCGGGCCGTACCCCGCTTGTCTTTTATGCAGGAAGGGCGCGCGTAGACAGACCCCACTTCCACTGTCAGGGCCAGAGCATTTCCATCCCGGTCATATATGCCGCCTCTTTTTGATGGAAGGGTAATCCTGTCCAGGTAGTTTGCCTTGGCCAGTGCCGTCAATCGATCGCTTTCCAGCACCTGGAGCTGATAGGCCCGGGCAAACATGACCCCTAAACCAAGGACAAAAAAAGCCGCCACCAGATATGCTCGAAATCTTATCCACTTTTTTTGCGGTACTTTCATGGAAGAACGACAATCTGCTCAGGCGTGGGCGGCCTGAGTCCAAGTTTTTCTACTGCCTGACGTGCGAGATTCTCAGGCGACTTCAAGTACGCCAGCTCCAGTTGAAGTCTGCGATGAGTCTCTTTCAGTTCCATCTCCTTCTGCTGCAATTTGCTCAAATCGTATCCGATTTGCGTTTTTTCAAATGTAGACCAGACATACGTAATACCGCTCCCCATAAAGACCAGAAGCAAAGCGGCAATCAAAATCACCTGCCTGGCTGTCAGGAAGGGTTTCTGCTTTCCCGTTTTGGAATTCTTCACCCGCACCCCGGTTCGGGAATTGCGGGACCCTACCATCCTGGTGACTCTTTCCGGTCGTGTCATTTACAGACCCTTTCTGCGACCCTCATCATCGCACTCCTTGCCCGAGGATTCCTCGCCACTTCCCCGGAAGCAGGCCTCACGGGTTTCTTCTGCACCCGCCTGAAAAGCGCCTTCTTTCCGCACACGCAGTGCGGGAAATCAGGGGGACACGTGCAGGGATGCTCCCACTTTTCCATATGCCGTTTGACAATCCTGTCTTCAAGGGAATGATACGAGATTACCACGATCCTTCCGCCCTCCCGCACGAGAGAAGGGGCTCTTTCCAGGGCAGTCTCCAATAGCTCCAGTTCCTGGTTCACCGCGATGCGAAGAGCCTGAAACGTCCTGGTTGCAGGATGTTTGTGTGTTCCTCTCCGGGGGACGGGAGAAATGGATTTGACCAGTTCCGCCAACTCACGAGACGTCCTGATAGGATTTTCCTCCCGGCTCCTGACTATCTTCCGGGCAATAATTCGGGCTCTCTTTTCCTCGCCGTACACCCGCAAATAGTTCTCCAGATCCTCAACGGGAGAAGTGTTGACCAGATCAAAAGCCGTTTTCGAAAGTCCGGGGTCCATTCTCATATCGAGCGGTTCATCACGAAGGAAGCTGAACCCTCTCCCCGCCCTTTCGAGTTGATATGATGACATGCCGAGATCCAGCAACACACCATGCACGCTTTCAATCCTCCATTCACGCAGAAGATCCCTCAGGTCAGCGAAATTTGATTGGGCGATCATAAGCCGACCGCCCAGAAAATCCAGCCTCTCCTTCGCAATGCGCACAGCATCGGGATCTCTGTCCAGACACACGAGACGTCCATTCGTTCCCAGCTTCCGGGCGATCGCTTCGCTGTGTCCGCCGGTGCCCACTGTGCAGTCGACATAAATCCCCTCGGAGATGATAGAAAGGGCTCTTACCACCTCGTACAGGAGAACCGGCTCGTGGGGATAGTCCATAGTCATGCGTCGCCAGAAGCACGGCGTTGATCATATTCCCATTTCCTTGAGGAACTGACTGGCCTTTGCGAAATCTTCCCGTGCCTTTCTGAAGGCCTTTTCCCATTCGCTCTTGTCCCAGATCTCGAACCGTTTCAGTTCTCCTACCAGGACAACATCTCTGCTTAGTCCGGCATGCTCGCGCAGGTCGGGAGGTATCGTAATTCTATTCTGTTTCAAAGGACATTCCGCCGCGCCGGAAATGAAATACCGCAGGTATGTGCTTACCGCCTCATCGAACTGGGGGAGGTCTGCCGCTTTTTTCTCGATCACCTTCCAGTCGTTCCGGGTATATGCCCAGAGACAGCCGTGATGGTTTGTCACGACGAGAATGTTCTCTCCGGCCGCATCCAGGACCTCTCTGAAACGGGTCGGGATGGCCAACCGGCCTTTGGTGTCGAGTGTATGTTTAGAGCGTCCTCTGAACATAAATGACCTTTTTATGGCACTGAGTGACACTTTATTCCACTTTGTGACACTTGTACGGAAAAAAAGGCGGGATGTCAAGGAAAAAGAAGGCAAAAATAGGATTAGGCGAAAGAAAAATCAGAGAGGAAACCATGTCCGTGCCGGGCTTGCCGGCTGTATGTCAGGACCGGAAAAAATAGACAACGGAGACGATGTAGATCACGATGAAGAGGATATTCACGGTGAGCCCTGCGTAGGCGTAGTCCTTGTCGTTCAGTTCCGGAATGAGAGGGATGGACTTGATGGAACAGACAAGACCGCAAAGGAGCATGAATGGCACAAGACTCAGATAAGGGATAAGAAGTTTCGTTGAGGCTGGGTTCTTTTTCACCACCAGGATGAGCCCCCCGGCGATGGCTGACGCGGCAAAAGGGAGAAGGAATCCCAGTACCGCGAGGTTGTTCGATTTGTTCATGGTGAAACGAAAGATAGCACGGACTTCAGGCTTTTCAAAGGGAAAAGTGGGCACGCCCTGAGGCAGGAGAAAAGAGCAGAAGAGAGGTATTCATCGCCATGTCATGACCCGCAAAAGAAAATAACAGGCTATGGAAAATGTCCGTGCTCTTCAGTGGGCCATTTGCTGAGCTTCCTCACCTACAATGCTCAACCCGACCAGATAGTGCCCTTTGAATCTGCCGTCGTCGTCCTTCGTGATATGCCGTATCTCTGTCTTCAAGTCCTCGGAAGGGCAGGCTGAAGATCCCGTATAATAGCGCATGTCCAGAATATCTCCCACTTTGATCCTGGGCAATATTTCCGAGTCTTCACGCACCAGCACACACATGGACTGGGAAGCCATATTCCAGATCTTGAACTGATAGGACATGGTAAGACCGTTGATGGAAAACTCTACGCTGTAATACTGAGACGCCGGGAAGCGTGGTTCGCTCCGCCGTTCTGTCATCAGTGTTGACAGGCTGCTTTGTCTCATGATTCGTAGCCCTCCTTTTGTGAAGTCCCGGTCTCTTGCCACCTTAGAATTTATGCAATCCGCATGCCATTCTTCTCCATTGTCAGCAGTTTTTCCCTCGCTGGTTGAGAGCAAGATCTGGCGAGCATTTGAACAGGGAACACGGCATCCACAAGGCCCGATCATGCCCTGATTATCACGTTCATCGTCAACATATTGACGATGGAGAGTGCACCTTTGCATACACATCTCTCCCCTATCCGTCATCTTTCCCGGCCATGCTTCTCCCCTGAGCGTTATGCTCTTCCTGTCGCCGGTTCCGGAGAAAGTGCGTATTCTCCCGCAGAGCGGGAAGTATCATGATTTTTGGCCGAGAGGGCCCAGGGAGGAAACCTTATCCGGAGTGACTGATGAGAGGGTGCTGACGAACACCCGGCAGGCCCGCTGAGTAGTTGACCAACTCCCAAGAGGAACATGGAGAGAAAATTTTGATTTTCACTTTTCGTTCCCTATGGTATGTTATGCTGTACTGAAGACAAAAGTGAGACGAAAAATGAGGAGACTCCTGGTTTTGGAGCTGAGACGAAAGGACGAGGTCGTTCCCGTTCGATCTTGGAAACAAAGCCATCCGGCGCAAACCTGAGGGAGAGGGGGGAAGGAAATGGCTGTTAAAATCATTATCAAGAGAAAAGTTGCCAAAGACAAAGAGGCAAATCTCCTTCCACTGTTGATCCAGCTCCGGGCACTCGCCACAGCGCAACCAGGGTATATCTCCGGCGAGACGTTGAGGAGCATGCAGCATCCTGAGGAATATTTGGTTATCAGCACCTGGCAGTCGACAGAAGATTGGGACAAGTGGCTTTCAAGTGCACAACGGGCTGAAATACAAGATAAGGTAGATTCGCTCCTGGGACAGGAAACCATTTATGATATCTACCTTTATGGATAGGCAAGTATACTGCAACCGTGTTCATTCTGCCCGTACGTGGCGTCAATGTGCGGGCAGGGTGGTCTGATGGTCCTGAGACCCCCGAATTTCCCCACCGCTGCCACGCTTCCCGCAAAATCTTTCGCGTCGGAATTCCCCATTTCGGACAAACCGGAAACGAAAAATATTGACGATTTCGCATGATACCCTATCCAAACAAAGATCTCTTCCATCTGCTGCAATGCATCCGGGACGGAGTTCCTGTCATCGAAGCGACAGGCCTCCCCGATTCGGCGCTGCCTTACTATTTTTCTCAACTGTTTGCAGATCTCCATAGACCATGCCTTGTGGTGTTTCCGGAGGCCAGGGATGCGGAAAGATGTCTGCGGGCGCTTTCTTTCTTCCTTCCTCCCGAAAATGGGGGAAAAGAGGAAGAAAGCCTCCGGATGTGTGCCTTTCCCGCCTATGACCTTTCACCTCTGACAGGCCTCAGCCCCCACAAGGAAGTGGTTTCCCAGCGTTTAGAATCACTTTACGCCCTGTCCAACCAGGACAACCCCATCGTTGTCTCCTCTCTTGAGGCGGTCCTTCAGAGAATCCCGCCAAAAGACGCCTTCATCAAGGCTGTTGAATACCTTGAAGTCGGGGAAGAAACAGAAAGAGATGCCCTCATCCGGAAACTTGAGTTAATCGGGTACCAGCGGACATCCCTTGTGGAAGAAAAAGCCGACTATTCCGTCCGAGGGAATGTCATTGATCTTTTTCCTCCCTTGCACTCATTGCCCGTCCGTCTGGAGTTCTGGGGCGATCAACTGGAGTCCATTCGCCATTTCGACGCGCTGAGTCAGAGGTCCAAGGATTCTCTGAACGAACTGGTGATCCTGCCCGCCAATGAAATCATCATGGATGAGAATGGGATCCGCAGGGCAAGGTCCATGGGAAGACTCCCCAGAGGAACGAGTGAAGGAATGTCTTTCCCCGGACAGGAAGCCTGGTTGAACCATTTCTATTCCCACCTCGAAACCCTGTTTCACTACATTCCCCGGGAGGGGATTCTCATCTCCGTTGATTACCATCGGTGGGGTCGGGTGATCGAGAAGACACACACACGGTTTCAGAAAGAGGTTGAAACAAACAGAAACCACTCTGCAGAGAGGGGGGAGCCGTTTCCGGACATAGAAAACCTCCTCTTGTCGGGGCAGGAGCTTGCCGAGCAGTTTGAAAGCCGCCAACGGATACTGTTTGCCGAACTGGATCTCAAGACCGGAGAGCAAGTGCCTGAAAAAATCCGGATACCGGGTTCCTTCGACCTGGACGTCCCCCTTCATCTGCGTCTTGAAGGCAAAGGAAGAGTCTCTCTGGCGCCGCTTGCAGAAAGGATATCCCAATGGGCGGGTCATGGGGGACGCGTGATACTTACCTGTCGCACTCCGCAGCAGGCACAGCGCCTGAGGGAAATCCTCGAGAATTACACGTTGCATCTCAAGACTTTAGTCTCAAGCTGGAAAGACATTCCGCCCGAACCCGGTCTCAGTATCTGTATCGGCAGACTTCCGAGGGGTTTCACGTGGCCGGAAACCGCCCTCTACATCATTACTGAGGATGAAATATTCGGTTCAAAGCATTCCCGTTCCGCGGGGAAGCGTCCCCGGACAGGGCAGGATTTGGGATGGTCCGGGTTCAGCCAGCTGAAGGATGGCGATCTCGTGGTTCATGAGGAACACGGCATCGGCCGGTATGGAGGCCTGTGCAAGATGGAAGTCGCAAAAAGGATCAACGACTTTGTACGTGTGGAATACGCGAACCATGACAGGCTGTATATACCGGCCGACCGGGTAGGCGTTCTCCAGAAATACATCGGGTCCGGGGATGGGGAGGTAAAGCTGGATCGATTAGGTGGAAACGCCTGGAATGTGGCCAAACAGAAAGCGAGGTCATCCGTCAGGCACATCGCAAAACAGCTCATCGAAATATATGCCCTCCGGAAATACCGGAAAGGGTTCTCATTTTCTCCCCCCGATTCCCTCTTCAGGGAATTCGAAGCCACATTCGAACACGAGGAAACGCCTGATCAAGACCGTGCCATAGAAGATGTAATCGGGGACATGGTATCTGAGCAACCCATGGACCGTCTGGTGTGCGGAGATGTGGGTTTTGGAAAGACGGAAATAGCCATTCGGGCCGCATTCAAGTCCATAGCAGACGGAAAGCAGGTTGGAGTGCTGGTACCGACAACAGTTCTTGCCGAACAACATTTTGAAACCTTTCGGAAAAGGATGAAACCGTACGGGATCAGGGTGGAGGTCCTCAGTCGATTCAAGTCAAGGAAAGAACAGGGGGACATCCTGGGGAAACTGAGATCAGGGAAGGTTGATGTCATCATAGGCACCCACCGTCTGCTCCAGAAAGACGT
>CAZEGG010000086.1:0-11164 GCA_964511755.1 uncultured Desulfobacteraceae bacterium
CCGGCAAGATTGTCTGCTATGCCGTATTCCTTATGATGGTCGTAACAACTTGGGACATCATAGGGAGAGAAGTGTTCAAAAGCCCTGTTGTTTGGGGATGGGTCATAAATAAGCAGCTCTTTGCTGTCTTCGTGCTCTTTGGTGGAGTCTTTGCCCTGTCCAAAGATGCTCACATAAAGATCGAGATACTTTATGCTTTTTTCCCTTCAAGGCTGAAAAGAATCGTGAAAGTGATCGCTTTCTTAGATCTTGCTATTTTTGTCGGCGTTTTGGTATGGCAAAGTTCCTGGATGGGCATCAATTCTTTAAAGATGAGACAAGTCGCTACCGGATCTTTCCACTTCCCGCTTTACCCTCTCAAGTTACTCATTCCCTTAGTGGGAATATTGTTCCTCCTCGAGGGCATCGTTGTATTCCTCAAACGTGAAGATCCATAGAATTCCAGCCTGCCTATCTATGCAGCGATTTCTTTTTCAGCCGCCTGACATCAGGCAAGGAGGCGATTCTCGTGAGTGTTGAGCTGGTAACTATCCTTCTCTTTGCCGGCCTTATGTTCTTTCTGGCCATAGGCGTACCTGTTGCTTTCGCACTCGGCGCCATCAGTGTCATTGTGGCCTTTCTGTTGGGAGGCGTCAATGAGCTGTATCTCATCGCTACAACTACGTACGGACAAATAACAGATCCAACTCTGATCACCATTCCCCTGTTCCTGCTTATGGGGAATTTCCTGCTCCATTCGGGGATTTCCGACCGACTGTTCAGTGCCCTGAATCAGTGGCTATCCGGTTTGAGAGGAGGCCTTGCAATAGTATCCGTCGGTGTCTGCGTAGCGCTCGCCATGTGCGGAGGATTCGGACCCGGCATCTTGACCATGGGACTTATTGCAGTCCCGGCAATGTTGAAATATTCATATGATAAGTCTCTGGCCCTGGGAACGGTGATGGCCGGTGGTGTTCTGGGAACGATCATTCCTCCGAGTATTCTCATGATCGTCTTCGGGTACATCGCCCGTATTTCCATTGGGAGACTCTTTTTTGGCGGTGCGATTCCCGGCTTCATCACTGCGGCCTTTTACGTTGTCTATATCCTGACGAGGTGCCATCTTCAGCCCGATTTGGCCCCGAGGAGTACGGAAGAAATCACCTGGCTGACCAGGTGGAGATCTCTGAAGCATATAGTGCTTCCCACCTTGCTGATCATTTCGGTCCTCGGTTCAATATTCCTCGGATTTGCCACTCCCACGGAGGCCGCAGGCGTAGGCGCCGCAGGGGCTTTCCTGGTATGCTTGATTCACGGAAAGCTTACCTGGAAGGTTGCGAAGGATGCTTGCATCGAGACCATGAACATCAGCGGGATGGTGCTGTGGATTCTGGTGGGAGCGACCCTTTTCGGCGTTGTCTATACAAGCGCCGGCGCCCAGGCCTTTACCATGGAACTGGTACAAAAAGCGCCGGTCAATCGCTGGGTGATCCTCGGGGTAATGCAGGTCATTCTCCTCGTACTTGGGGCGTTCATGGACGATTATTCCATCGTGACCATATGCGCGCCGATTTTTCTTCCCATAGCAACGTCCCTGGGCTTCGACCCCATATGGTTTTCCATTGTTTTCATTCTCAATATGCAGGTGGCGTACCTGACTCCCCCGTTTGGATGGGCCTTAATACTCATGAGGGGAGTGGCTCCTAAGGGGATAACCACAAAGGATATCTGGAGATCTGTCCCGCCTTTTGTGCTTATGCAATTACTCACCCTGATATTGACCATGGTATTTCCCCAGCTGGCCCTCTGGCTTCCAAACAAGATGATGTAGTGTATGCTGTACAGAGGTTTTGTTCGTGAGGAGGCGTAATCATGGCTGAAAAGAGTCGACTTGATGGCAAAAAAATTCTCGTCGTGGATGATGAGCCTGATATCTTGGATACGGTGGAAGGATTACTCTCAATGTGCCGGATCACAAAGGCCCTTGATTTTGAGGGCGCCAGGGATTTTCTGGAGGAGGAGTCATTTGACATTGTTATCCTGGATATCATGGGAGTGCGGGGCTACGATCTGCTGGAGATAGCGACCACAAAGAAAACAACGCCGGTGATGTTGACCGCACATGCCATGAGCCCGGAACATGTTCAGAAATCCCAGAAAAAGGGCGCCGCTTTTTTTATTCCGAAGGAGAGATTATCCGACATAGCGGTCTATTTGGATGATATACTTGAAGCCCAGGAAAAGGGTCAGAACACCTGGAGCAAATGGTTTAACAGGATGGCCGACTATTTTGAAGAGAAATTCGGGCCCGATTGGCAAAAGAAACATGGCATTGGGGTCAGGTGAAATCCGACCATGAGACTCCATTTGCTGGAGCATGATCAGTTCGATTTTTCGCGGACCAACATCTCCAAGTGGTCGGAAAAGAACGGCCACCAACTGCACCGGACCTACGTTTGCGAAGGAGAAGAACTTCCTTCTGCAGACGAGATGGACTGGCTGATGGTCATGGGCGGGTCCCAGCATGTCTGGGAGGAGAGGGCGAATCCATGGCTGGTCAAAGAGAAGGCCCTTATCAAGAGCGTCATGGGGCAGCGGAAGCTGGTCTTGGGTATCTGTTTGGGAGCGCAGCTTATAGCAGAGATCCTGGGCGCCCGGGTCTTTTCCAACAGCCATAAGGAAATCGGGTGGCATGAGGTCATTCTGACCTGTGAAGGACGGGAATCGTTTCTTTTCAGGAATATCCCGGATAGATTTACCACGTTTCACTGGCACAGCGATCATTTTTCTCTCCCGCACGGGTGCGTCACTCTCGCCTTCAGTGAACCCACTTCGAACCAGGCATTCATTCGCTGGGATGATCCGGTTGTGGGGCTGCAATTTCATCCTGAATACACCAGAGAGATGGTAACATATTTTGCCGAAGGGGAAGGAGACGAATGGGTTCCCGATCTGTTCGTGAGCGGAAAGGAGCATGTGCTTAGAGAAACCGCCGAACTCCCTGACACATATTGGCTTATGGAGGCTCTGCTGAACAACGTGGAAGAGGCATTTCAGCAGGGATGGTCCGACGTGCTTCCGCGTCACTCGCGGAAGGAGCAGTAGAAGCATGCCCGAATTTCAATGCTGCAACGTTGAAAGAGAGATAGAAGTCTATGGGTATGATTCCGTTGTGAAGAGTCACTGCCGCATGTGTCACGGCGGCTGCGGCGTCCTGGTGTATACGAAAAATGGACAGGTGGAAAAGATTGCGGGAGACCCTGACTGTCCTATCAACCACGGCACCCTCTGCAGCAAAGGGCTCGCTTCAGCCCAGCTGGCCTATCACCCCGACCGGCTGACCCATCCTGTGAAGCGTCTGGGCGCGAAAGGCAGCGGCAAGTGGGAACGAATCTCCTGGGATGAGGCGCTGGATACCATCGCTGAGAGGCTGCTCCGTTACCGGGATGCCTTTGGGGCGGAATCCGTAGTCCTGGGGTACGGCACCGGAAGAGAGAACGAAGCGGTGATTTACCGGTTCGCCAATCTTTTCGGTACGCCGAATGTGCTCACCGCAGGCCATTTCTGCTACGGCCCCCGTATTGCGACCAGCATTCTTACCTGCGGCACAAATCCGATAGTAGACTATGAACATCATCCCCGGTGCATCATGGTGTGGGGCAACAACCTGGTGATCAGCAATCCGGACTGCTATAAGGGGGAGCCCTTTTCAAGGGCTCTCGATGCAGGTGCACGGCTGATTGCCGTTGATCCACGGCTTACGAGGATAGCGGCCCGAGCCGATATCTGGCTCTCCCTCAGGCCGGGGACGGACGCCGCTCTTGCCCTCGGCATGCTTAACGTGATTATTGAAGAGGAGCTCTATGACAGGGCGTTTGTGGAGAATCATGTGCACGGGTGGGAGCCGTTCGTACAAAGGGCAAAAGAGTATCCTCTGGACAGGGTGGAAAAGATCACCTGGGTCCCTGCACAAAAAATCAGGGATGCGGCCCGGCTCTTCGCAACCACCAAACCCGCGGCCATTCAATGGGGGGTAGCCATTGAACAGCAGGTCAACTGTGCGGACAATGACCGTCTCCTCATGATCCTCATGGGGATCACCGGGAACATTGATGTGTCCGGGGGACAGGTCCTCTTCAAGCCCCCGGGGATCAGAAATGTCGGGCACTTCGGGGCCCACAGGATGCTCCCTGACACCCAGCGGGAGAAGCGCCTTGGCGGTGAGCGCTTCCGCCTGGCGGGCAATTTCGCCATCATTAATCCCAAATGCGTCTGGGATGCGGTAGTGGATGAAAGGCCGTACCCGGTGAAGGCACTCTTTCTCATCAGCTCCAATCCACTCATGACCAGGGGCAATGCAGCAGAGGTTTACCGAGCCCTTGAAAAGGTGGAATTCATGGCCGTCTCCGACTTTTTTTTAACGCCCACTGCCGAGATGGCCGACATTGTTCTCCCGGCGGCCACCTGGCTTGAAATGGATTATATCGGAGACTTCTGGAAACGTCACGGGTACATTCTTCCCCGAAGAAAAGTCATCCAGGTAGGGGAGTGTCGATCGGATCATGAGATGCTCAATGATCTCGCACACCGGGTAGGCCAGGGAGAATACTGGTGGGACGATTTTGAACAAGCTCTGGATTGGATCCTGGAGCCGATCGGGATCACCTGGCAGGAATTCAAAAAGATGGACCATATCCGGGGAGAGGTGATCTACCAGAAGTACGTGAGCCGGGGATTCTCGACTCCGACCCGGAAATTCGAAATCTATTCGACGGCCTTGGAGAGCATGGGATATGATCCCCTTCCCGGATACCGGGAACCCCCGGAAAGCCCTGTCAGTACCCCGGAACTGTACCGGAGATTTCCCTATATCCTGATTACGGGGAGACGATTGCCCGGGTTTTTCCATACGGAAAACCGCCAGATACCCTGGTTGAGGGAGCTTCATCGGGACCCGGTTGTGGAAATTCACCCGAAAACCGCCGTGAAGGAGGGTATTCACGAGGGAGATTGGGTTACCATCGAATCCCCGCGCGGCCGCGTCAGGCAGAGGGCTAAATTGTTTTCAGGCATGGATCCGAGGATCATCTCTGCGGAACACGCCTGGTGGTTTCCGGAGAAAAAAGATCCGGGCCATGGTTGGGATGAATCCAACATCAACATGCTCACAGACAACTCCTACGATGCCTGTGATCCTGCCATGGGCGCCACCCATGTAAGGACGCTCCTTTGCAGGATTCGCCCGGAAGAACACTAGCGGAGGCGCCGGCCGTGGATCGATTCACCCTAACCATAGACCATGAATCCTGCTGGGGATGCAGAACCTGTGAGGTTGCCTGCAAGCAGGAAAACCGTTCACCTGATGGGGTCAGACTGATTCATATCTCCGAAGATGGTCCCCGGGTGGTCGGGACCGAGATGGATTTCGTCTATCGGGTAAACGTTTGCAGGCATTGTGATGAACCGGAATGCGCCGTTGCGTGTCCCGAAAATGCGATAGTGAGAAGAGATGACGGGATTGTCATTCTCAATGAAGAAGCGTGTGCAGGATGCGGCATCTGCGTTGATGTATGTCCGTATCATGCCATTTCCTTTGACGATGACCGAGGAGTCGCGAAAAAATGCAATCTCTGCTCTCATCGGGTTGACAGGGGGCTGGTCCCTGCCTGTGCAGACAACGTTTGTCTGGCCCATTGCATCCGTTTTGAATTCACCGATAAAATCTGGAAAATGATTGGAAAAAGGAAGACTCCTGCATTTCAGTAGATCTCACCTTTCGATACCTGCTTTTCCAATCCCCTAATTATGGGTTGTCTTTTTTCTTTGTGCTGGTATACTCCTATTTCAAATCTTGCGTAACGCCCTGATAAGGGAGAAATCTTTCTTTTCCGGAGGTACGTCGGCTTTTTATGGTTATCAGGATCGGGGTGATATCAGATACCCACCTTCTCAAGGTATCCGGAGATCTCAAGTATATTTTCGAGACCTACCTTGCCGACAAGGACGTGATTCTCCACGCCGGTGATATTGTATCCGAGGAGATCATTGATTTCTTTGAAGGCCGGCCACTGCACGCGGTTTTCGGAAACATGGACCCCTTTGAAGTGCGACACCGTCTGCCGGCGAAAAGCGTTGTGGAAGCAGGAGGTTACCGGATAGGACTTATTCATGGCTGGGGACCCTCGGCAGGTCTCGAGGATCGCATTGCCGATGAATTTACGGATGTTGACATAGTAGTCTACGGCCATTCGCACGATGCTGCCAACCACGTGAGAAATGGCGTGCTTTTCTTTAACCCCGGCACTGCAACGGGGTACGCTGCTTCGGGCATGCACAGCATCGGCATACTGGACCTGGGCGATACTGTTGCCGGAGAGATTATCCCTCTATAGTTTTTCAGCGGTTTTCTGATTTCGGTTTCATTCGGCATTGGAGAGAGAAAGCATGAAGGTACTTTGGGCTCCCTGGAGAATGGAGTATATCCTTTCGAATAAGAAAGATACTTCCTGCGTCTTCTGCCCCGGAGATGACAGAGGGCGGGACGATGAGCGCCTTATTCTTTTTGTCGGAACGTTAAGCATGGTCGTGATGAACCGTTACCCTTACAATAACGGCCACTTGCTGGTGGCGCCGGTGCGGCATGTAAGTTCCTTGGAGCTCTTGTCAAACGATGAAAGACTTGACCTGCTTGAAAAAGTCAGCAGGTCCATCCATATCTTGAAACAGGTTATGAGTCCTGAAGGATTTAACGTCGGTCTGAACCTGGGGAGGATAGCGGGCGCCGGCATGGAAGAACACATGCACTTCCACATTGTCCCTCGCTGGAACGGCGATACAAACTACATGACTGTGGTAGGAGCGGTCAGGGTCATTCCGGAACACCTCAGGAAAACTCATAAAAAATTATTACCTTATTTTCAGAGAGATATATAATATAGTGGAGGTACTGCATGAAACATGTAAGAGTGGTGCTGATTATCCTGTTTGTCCTGCTGATCATAACGGTAGCAGTCCAGAACTACACGGTCATGGCCACAAAGGTTACATTCAGATTGAATCTTCTCTTCTTTAATCACGAAACCCCACCCATGTCCTTGTACCTGGTTGTTATCATCGCATTCCTGCTCGGAGTCATTTTTACGGGTTTCTATGGAATCACGGAACGTTTTCGCCTGAAAAGGGAAATCAAATTGCTGAAAAAGGAGTCCAAGGGGAAGGACCAGGAGCTCCAGTCTCTCCGAAATCTGCCGGTTACTGCCGAAGAAGTGGCGCCCGAAGAAGATCAGACGTTGCAGTGGGAATCGGATAATAGATGAATTGCGTAAACGTGAGAGACTGAATTATGGGTGGCCCGTTCTGGCAATGGTTCCAGGAACCCGATAATCTGCGCCTCGTCCTCGGGGTTGCATTTGCATTTTCACTGGGGCTTGTTCTCGGGGTATGGTGGAAAACCATGGCCCGGAGAGGAAGAGGGCAGGTCGCGGGCAAAGGAGATAGTGCGTTTCTGAAGGGCGTGCAATATATTCTGAGCAACGATCATGACCAGGCCATTGAACAGTTCACCAAATCCGTCCAGGTGGATTCCGAGAGCATTGAAACCTATGTGGCACTGGGTAATCTCTATCGTTCCAAAGGAGATATAGGTCGGGCCATCCGTATTCGCCAGAGCATCATACTGCGACCGAATATTGATCCGAAAATCAAACTGAGGGCACTCTTCGATCTCGGCGTTGATTATCGAAAGGGCGGTTTTTTCAAGAGGGCTCTGGAAACATTCCAGAAGGTCACCGAGAAAGATCCTTCCGACCTCCAGACACTGGAAGAGATAGAACGGATTTACGAGGAAATGAAGGACTGGGAAAATGCGTATCGCACGCGGCAGAAGATTTCCCGGCTGGTAAAAGGTAATCATACGCATATTCTCGCTCATCACCTGGTGGAAACCGGGAAGAAACTCGTCGGTGAAGGCAATTTGCCCAAAGCCCGTTCTTTCTTCACCAGGGCTCTGACGACCGATCCGGCCTGCATAGATGCCTACCTTCACCTGGGAGACCTCCATTTTCACAAAGGCGAACTCAAGAAGGCCATTCAGCAGTGGAAGAAGATCGGAGACTATGCTCCCCAGTTCACCTTCCTTGCCTACCGCAGGCTTGAGGGCGCCTATGCCAGGATAAAGAACCTCAAACCGGTGGAAGAATTCCTGAAGGAGTGCGTCCAGACTCATCCCGATGCGTTCACACATGTGGCTCTTGCCCGCTATCTTTATAACGAAAGGGATGTGGAGGGTGCTCTCCAGGAACTTGAAAGCGCTCTCAGGCTTGCCCCCGCCTTCTGGGAGGCGAGTCGTTTCAAGGGCGAGATACTTATCTCCCAGGAGAGAAACGAGGAAGCATTGAAGTCCTACCAGGAGCTTATCGAACACCTGAATGTTCCCTACCTGAGATTCCAGTGTTCCCAATGCGGGTTTGAACCTGCTGACCTTCAATGGCAGTGCCCCCAATGTCGGCAATGGGATACGACAGACCTTATTCACTCGACTGAAGCAGCATCTCCAGGTATGCCCTCCGCGTCCCAGACCGTAATCCCGGCGCTGGAAGAAGAGGAGAGAGGCGAATAGAGGATGGTCGAGCTGACACCCATGCTTCGACAGTATCTGGGTATTAAGGGACAATACTCTGATGCCATCTTATTCTTTCGCATGGGTGATTTCTATGAGATGTTTTTTGAAGACGCGCGGACCGCATCCCGGGTCCTGGGGATAACCCTCACGGCAAGAGGCACGTACAACGGAGAAAAGGTGCCCATGTGCGGCGTTCCTCATCACGCAGCGAAAAACTATGTGGCAAGATTGATTGAGAACGGCTGGAAAGTGGCCATTTGCGACCAGGTAGAGGATCCAAAGGCGAGCAAAGGGATCGTGAAGCGGGAAGTGGTTCGTGTGGTGACCCCCGGCTCCGTGGTGGACGAGGCGGAAGTCCGTAACAAGGAGAGCCTGTATCTGGCGGCGGTAGCCATGGACAGGCATGGTGTCTTCGGTCTCGCACATGCTGAATTGGCAACCGGAGAGTTCCGGGTAACGGAATTGGAGGAATGGGGCGATTTCCTGGATGAATTGGGCCGCATCGGACCGGCGGAGGTCCTCATGCCGGAACGGACAGAACTCCCGGATGAGAAATCCCTTTCCCATCTGAGGCTGGAAAGACTGGCGAGGGAGACATTTGATCCCTCGCGGGCGGAATCTCTTCTTAAGCAACAGCTGGGTGTCCAGTCCTTGGCGGGATTCGGATGTCAAGATATGTCTGCAGGGATTGTGGCGGCAGGTGCGATTGTTGCGTATCTGCTGGAGACCCAGAAAAGCAATCCCGAACATATGAAAGAGATCATCAGCTATCGGCTGGGCGACTATATGTTTCTGGATGAAGCCACGTGCACGCACCTTGAACTCCTGAAAACAATGCGCCGGCACTCCACCAAAGGGTCGCTGATCTCCGTCATGGACAGAACGGTAACGCCCATGGGCGGTAGGCTTCTCAGAAAATGGCTTTCCTATCCTCTTGTTAATCTGGAAAAAATTCAGCAGAGGCTTGCCGCAGTTGCAACACTCAAGGACGATCCCATCCTGCGCGATGAATTGCGGGAAGATCTTTCAAAGATCTACGATCTCGAACGATTGAATGGGCGCGTGGCATTGGGCAGGGCCAATGCCCGTGATCTCCTGGCCCTGAAGAATTCTCTCCTGGTTCTTCCCGGCGTCAAACGCAGGCTGCTGAACTCTCCCAGCATCCTGTTGGCCGGTCTTGGGAAACGAATGGATCCGCTTGAAGACGTTGCGAGAGTCATTGAAGAGGCGATTCACGAGGATCCGCCTGTTTCCCTGAAGGAAGGCGGAATCATCAGGGAAGGGTACAATGAAGAACTGGATGAGTTGATTTCCTTGAGCCGCGAGGGCAAGAAATGGATCTCTGCTTTTGCGCAACAGGAACAGAAGCGGACGAACATTTCATCCCTGAAAGTGGGGTTTAACAAGATCTACGGGTATTACATCGAGGTCTCCAAGGTGAACCAGCATCTCGTACCGGATGACTACATCCGGAAACAGACCTTGGTGAATGGCGAACGGTATGTCACGGAATCCCTGAAAGCCATGGAAGAAAAGGTCGTCGGGGCCGAGGAAAAGCGCATTGAAATGGAATTCGAACTTTTCCAGACGATCCGCGAACAGATCGGAGCTGAAAACCGGAGAATGAAGGATACAGCGGGTATCGTGGCCAGAATAGACAGCATCGCAGGTCTTGCGGAAACAGCGGACCAAAACCATTACGCGTGCCCTGCAATTGACGACAGCCTTCGCATTGACATTCGAGATGGAAGGCATCCCGTGATAGAGAAGACCGTGACGGACGAAGATTTCGTTCCCAATGATGTCTATCTGGACGGCAAGAAGCAGCAACTACTCATTATTACGGGACCCAACATGGCCGGCAAGTCGACAATCCTGCGGCAGACCGCTCTTATCGTGCTCATGGCGCAGATGGGCAGCTTTGTGCCGGCCTCAAAGGCTGAAATAGGCCTTGTGGACAGAATTTTTACGCGGGTAGGGGCCTCCGATGACTTGACGAAAGGCCAAAGTACCTTCATGGTGGAGATGAATGAAACGGCGAACATCTTGCGCCATTCCACACCCAGGAGCCTTGTCGTCCTGGATGAAATCGGCAGGGGGACCAGCACGTACGATGGTTTGAGCATTGCCTGGGCCGTAGCCGAGGCACTGCATGACAGTGACGGGCAGGGCATTCGAACGCTTTTCGCCACGCACTATCACGAACTCACCGAACTGGTCGCTTCCAAGTCGAAAGTCAGGAATTATAATATTGCGGTGAAGGAGTGGAACAACCGGATTATCTTTTTGAGAAAGCTGGTTCCCGGCGGAACCAGCAGGAGCTACGGAATAGAGGTTGCAAGGATAGCAGGGGTGCCCGAGGATGTTTTGACGCGTGCGAAACAGATCCTTGAGAAGCTGGAGGGTGAGGAACTGGATGAGGCCGGAAGACCTCTCCTGGCCCAAGGAGTTGCCAAAGAAGGACGCGAGGATGTAATCCAATTGAATCTCTTCGGAGGGCATGATCGGAGAATTCTCGACCGGTTACTGGATCTGGATATAAGCTCTATGACTCCCATGGAGGCC
>CAZEGG010000087.1:0-11159 GCA_964511755.1 uncultured Desulfobacteraceae bacterium
TCCCGGCTGGACCGCAGGCGGTCCAGCTTCTCTATCTGAGCCATGCGGACTGCCGGGTCGACGCGCAGAAGGTTCGTGGGCTTTTCCTCTTCCACCTGGAAACGGTTGAGCCCCACCACGACTCTCTCTCCCTGTTCGATTTCACGCTGGTACTGATATGCACTGTCTTGTATCTCTCTCTGCACAAACCCCTTTTCAATGGCGCGCACCGCTCCTCCCATATCATCGATCTTTTGTATGTAGGTCTCGGCCCTTTCGCAGATCTCCTTTGTCAAACGCTCGACATAGTAAGACCCTGCCAAGGGGTCCACGGTATCGGTAACACCGCTCTCATAGGCGATCAACTGCTGGGTCCTGAGCGCTATCTGTACGGCTTCTTCCGAAGGAAGGCACAAGGCTTCGTCCATGGAATTGGTGTGCAGTGACTGGGTCCCGCCCAGGACAGCCGCAAGGGCCTGGAAGGCTACTCGGACGATATTGTTTTTCGGCTGCTGGGCCGTGAGAGTACACCCGGCTGTCTGGGTATGAAACCGGATCATCATGGATCGGGGATTTTTCGCGCCAAACCGCTCTTTCATGATCTTTGCCCACAGACGTCTCGCAGCCCGATATTTCGCTACCTCTTCCAGAAAATCCAGATGCGCGTTAAAGAAGAAAGAGAGTCTCGGCCCAAAGGCATCCACTTCCAGCCCGGCGCGCACAGCGGCCTCCACGTAGGCAATCCCATTTGCCAGGGTGAAAGCAACTTCCTGCACCGCGGTGGACCCGGCCTCCCGTATGTGATAGCCGCTGATACTGATGGTATTCCAAAGAGGGATATTTTCCGCGGAGTAAGAAAAAATGTCCGTGATAATCCTCATGGATGGATCGGGAGGATAGATGTAGGTTCCCCGGGATGAGTATTCCTTCAAAATGTCATTCTGGATAGTCCCCCGTAGCTTGTCAAAGGCAACTCCCTGCTTCTCCGCCACAGCCAGGTACATGGCCAGCAATACTGCAGCAGGAGCGTTGATGGTCATGGAGGTACTTACCTTGCCGAGCGGGATCCCGTCAAAGAGCGTCTCCATGTCCTGGAGGGAATCAATGGCTACCCCCACCTTCCCGACCTCTCCAATAGCCATCTCATGATCGGAGTCATAGCCGATCTGGGTCGGAAGATCAAACGCCACCGAAAGACCGGTCTGTCCCTGGTCAAGGAGAAATTTGTACCGCCTGTTCGACTCTTCCGCAGTGGCGAAACCCGCATACTGGCGCATGGTCCAGAAACGTCCCCGGTACATGGTGGGCTGCACTCCACGGGTGTAGGGGTACTCGCCCGGAAACCCGATCTCTTCCGAGTAGTCCAGATTTTTCGTATCCAGCGGCGTATACAGTCTCTTCAGCGGGATACCCGAGGTATTGAGGAACTCTGACTTCCTTTCGGGTCTCTTCGCGAGCTCTTGCTCCACCTTTTCGTTCCATCGTTCAAAGAGCTCTTGCGTAAGCTCAATGCTGCTCTTTCTCGCCATTTATTTTCCTCCGCCTTTCCCGAGCCTTCCGACGAATTTATACGCTATTTATCACGTCTTCATGAATTTATAAAGCCCCTTTGGTGGTTTGACAGCGAATCGCCGCGTTTTTTTAGTGACTGAAAACAGTACAGAGCAGTTCAAATCCATGGACCTCGACTCATCTCCTGAAAAGGCGTCGGTTTTTGGACGATTTTCATCTTGACAGCGCATGATAGCTCTATTATAGCTACACTCTATTTATAACTGTATCGCTGCCTGAAATTCTAGCCCGCAGAGCTGACATTCAATTTGGATCAAGGGAGATTGCGACAATGACGTTCGATGAAATTTTGGATATGCTATACGGGATCTTGCATACGACAGGAGTCTACAATTTCGACCCCAAGGTTATCGTCATGTGGGCGATTGCTTCCGCGTTTATCTATCTCGCGATCGTAAAGAAATTCGAACCGCTCCTGTTGCTTCCCATCGGATTCGGGATCTTCATTGTCAATTTCCCCCTTGTACCCATGATGGGGTACGTCCACGGCAGGCCGCAGCTCATTGAAGCATTCTATCATTACGGCCTGGAATGGGAAATCATCCCCTGCGTGATTTTTCTCGGGCTCGGTGCCATGACCGATTTCGGCCCGTTGATCGCGAACCCCAAGACACTGCTCATCGGGGCCGGAGCCCAGCTCGGTGTGTTTATAACATTTACCGGCACCATCCTCGCGGGCTTCACACTTAAAGAGGCCGCTTCGGTAGGGATCATCGGGGGAGCGGACGGACCAACTACCGTATATCTGACAACTATGTTGGCGCCCCAGCTTCTCGGCGCTAATGCACTCGCGGCTTATTCTTATATGGCTATGGTCCCCCTCATACAACCTCCCATCATGAGACTCTTGACCTCGCCCGAGGAAAGGAAGATCCGGATGCGCCAGCTCCGGCCGGTTTCCAGAAAGGAAAAGATCCTCTTTCCGATGGTGACGGCAGGCATCATCGCACTGCTGGTGCCCTCCGTCGTTCCGCTCATGGGCATGTTCATGCTCGGCAATCTCATGAAAGAGAGTGGAATGGTCGGGAGACTCACTGAAACGGCCCAGGGTTCCCTTATGAATATTGTCACCATCTTCCTGGGAGTTTCTGTGGGGGCAACCATGTATGCGGATAAGTTTCTGAGTTGGAAACCGCTGTTCATTTTCGGGTTGGGTCTGATAGACTTCGGAGTTTGTACGGTCGGTGGAATTCTTACCGTGAAACTCATGAACCTCTTTTTGAAAGAGAAGATCAATCCGCTCATCGGCTCCGCCGGGGTCTCGGCCGTCCCCATGTCCGCGCGCGTATCCGAGCTGGAAGGCCTCAAAACCGATAAGACCAATCACCTCCTGATGCATGCCATGGGTCCGAACCTTGCAGGAGTGATAGGATCCGCTGCGGCAGCAGGGATGTTCATCGCAATGTTTCATTAGGAATTATTTACCGGCAAGGGGTCCTTGGGATTCCGCCGACGGGTTTGTTTCGTCGAAGATACCAGCTGAAGGGGATTAGAAAATGAAAAAGCACCTGCTTCTCCTGTTAACATTTTTTCTTCTGCTGCCTGCGCCTGTAATGGCTGAGGATTTTCTGGGGGCTCCGGTGATGCCGGGCACCAAGATTATCAAAAAAACCGATTCACGTCTGGAGATGAGCATCCCCCAGACTCATGATCAGGTCTTGGACTACTACAAAAATGCCCTCAAGAAATTTGAGGATATAAGGATTCGCAATTGGCCGGAGAGCACCTATATCGAGGACGACGGCAACCTTCCCTGGCATTCCATCACCATTTCCAAAGAAACCGGAAATGAGACTGACATCACTATCGTAAAGGACAACTGGACCTGGATCATGGGGACCCTGCTCCTCCGATTTATCGGAGTCTTCGTGGTGCTCATGATCCTTTTCCTCGCCATGAAAGGTTACGGGTACCTCATTTCAAGGTCAGTGGCGAGACTGGAGGAAAAGAAGAAAGCGGCGGCAAAAGCCTAGCTTGTTTCCATCCATTCTATTCCACCAGTCGCAACAATAAAAAGCCCCTCCCCGGTTGTCGTCCGGGGAGGGGCTTTTTGTGACGGAGCAGGACCGATCTTCAAAGGGGAATGTTTCCGTGACGCCTCTCAGGGATGGAATCCCTTTTCATTCTGAGCATGCTGAGGGCTCTTATCAAACGCGGTCTCGTGTTTTCCGGAAAGATGATCTGGTCGATGTACCCGAGTTCAGCAGCCTTAAAAGGGCTGGCAAAGTTGTTGCGATACTCTTCCACCAACTTCTGACGGGTTCCCTCCGGATCCTCAGACTGCTCAATCCGTTTCCGGAAAATAATGTTAACGGCTCCCTCCGGCCCCATTACGGCAATTTCCGCCGTGGGGTACGCATAATTAATGTCACCGCCGTGATGCTTGCTTGACATCACGTCATAAGCACCTCCGTAAGCCTTTCGGGTAATCACGGTGACTTTGGGGACCGTGGCCTCACAGTAGGCATAAATTATCTTGGCGCCGTGCTTGATAATCCCACCATATTCCTGCTGAACGCCGGGCAGAAAACCGGGAACATCCACGAAGGTCACCAGGGGAATATTAAAACAATCGCACGTGCGGACAAATCTCGCACATTTCATGGAGGCATTGATGTCCAGGCACCCCGCCAGGGATCTTGGTTGATTGGCCACGATGCCGACTGCTGTCCCGTTCAGCCGCCCGAATCCCACCACCATATTGGTGGCATAGTGCTTCTGGACCTCAAAAAACTCCTTGTCATCCAAGACGACCTGGATGATGTCTTTCATATCATAGGGTATTTTCGGGTTTGTGGGGATGACCTTATTTAAGATCTTGTCCTTCCGATCGGGGTCGTCGGTACATTCCTTGTCCGGAGCTCTTTCCCTATAGTTCTGAGGAAGGTATTGCAGGAGCTTTCTCACTCGATCGAGGGCTTCCTTATCGGAATTTTCAGCAAAGTGGGCCACACCACTCTTGGTGTTGTGGGTCATTGCGCCCCCAAGTTCTTCAGGAGTGACTTCCTCCTGGGTCACCGCCTTAATGACCTGAGGTCCTGTGATAAACATGTTGCTGGTCTTTTTGACCATTATGGTGAAGTCCGTCAGCGCAGGTGAGTAGACTGCGCCGCCGGCACAGGGCCCCATTATCACTGAAATCTGCGGCACAACCCCGGAGGCCCACACATTTCTCTTGAAAATCTCTCCGTAGCTCCCAAGGCTGACAACGCCTTCCTGGATCCGGGCTCCTCCCGAGTCATTGAGCCCGATAATCGGGGCACCGTTCTTCAATGCCAGGTCCATAATCTTGCAGACCTTCTCGCCGAAAGGTCCGCTCAAAGACCCGCCAAACACGGTGAAGTCCTGGGAGAAGACAAAGACCTGGCGGCCTCCGACGGTTCCGTATCCGGTCACCACGCCATCGCCCGGGATCTTCTTTTTGTCCATGCCAAAATCATGACAGCGATGGACCACGAACTTGTCAATTTCTTCGAAGCTGTCTTTATCCAGGAGGTAGCGAATCCTCTCCCGGGCTGTCATCTTGCCCTTGTTATGCTGCTGTTCAACACGCTTGGAACCCCCTCCCAGTTCAGCCTCCTGGTTCCTTCGCTCAAGCTCCTTGATTTTGTCTTCAATATCCATGCAGGGGCTCCACAGTCTCAGGATTCAACACATCCGGGAGAGAGGTTCCGGGGGGTATCGCATCCTTATTCGGCCTGGAATCTTTTGCGAGTATCATTCCATCGCGATAAGAACAGCATCTGCTTCTACGGCATCCCCTTTCTTACACCTGACCTCCTTCACCGTCCCGCCTTCCGGCGCTACGACCGGGAGTTCCATCTTCATTGCCTCAAGAATCAGCACCTCATCGCCTTCGTTGACGGCATCACCAACATCTACTTTCACATCGATCACTTTTCCCCCCATCGGGGCAGTAACATCGCTCACTTTCCTAACCTCCTCAGCATGTAGTTTTTTTTGAACACAGCCAGAGCTCTGCTCTCCTCAGCAAAGTTGAAAAACCGTTGCGTTCCATGGATCTTACAGAATGCCCGTTATTCCCGGACATTTTTCACAACGTTTGCTTATAACACTGAACCATGACCATTTGTCAAGAATAATGTAGCCCTCGTCCCTTCCAGGAAAAAAGATGTTCGCGCTGCGAAATTCCCGGAACGATTGATTAATAAGGAATTATGCGGGGAAATCCGCTGGCAGCCGATTCTTTGGAACCAATTTTGCATATCACAATAGGTTCTGAAATGGGGAGTCACTCGCCACTCATATCTTGACACTGACCTTCAAATTTTCTACCCTTGCGCGAATGGCTCCGTTTTGGGTATTTACGAAGAAACCACACAAAACAAAGACGCCCTCGGGAGGACCAGCATGCCGATATACAAATGGGTTGCCGAAACCAGAAAAGGAAGATCCCTCAAAGGGGAACTGGAAGCGGCTGATGAAAAAATCGCCCGGTTACAACTGAAAAGACGCAACCTGACAGTCAAAAAACTCAAGCAAAAACCTAAAGACATTTTTGAAAATGTCTCCTTCATGCAGCCGAAGGTGACGGCAAAGGATGTGGTCATCTTCACCAGACAGTTTTCAACTATGATAGACGCCGGACTTCCGCTGGTTCAGGGACTCACGATCCTCGCAGAACAGGCTGACAATCGAACCTTTCGGCACATTCTGAAGCAAGTCACCAAGGACGTGGAGGGAGGCTCCACCCTTGCCGAAGCACTCAAGAAACACCCAAAAGTCTTTGATGACCTCTTCACAAACCTTGTTGCCGCCGGCGAAGTCGGCGGTATCCTGGATACCATTTTTCAACGTCTGGCAGCCTATATCGAGAAAGCTCAGAAGCTCAAGTCCCGTATCAAGGGAGCCATGACTTACCCCGCAGTGGTGGTCTGCATTGCTGTCATTGTCATCGCGGTCATCCTCATTTTCGTCATTCCGGTCTTTGAACAGCTGTTCTCAAGTGCCGGATCCTCCCTCCCCGCCCCGACACAAATTGTGGTGAATCTGAGTCGTTTTTTTAAAGGCAACATCCATTATATTATCGGCTCAGCCATCCTCCTCTTTATTGCGTTCAAAAAGTACCGGGGGACCGAAAAAGGACGTAAGCAGACAGATGCCCTCGCGCTCAAACTGCCGGTGTTTGGGCCGCTCCTCAAGAAAGTGGCGGTTGCCAGGTTCACCCGTACCCTCGGGACAATGATCACCAGTGGTGTGCCGATCCTGGATTCATTGGAAGTTGTTGCGAAGACATCGGGAAACGTTATCCTGGAGGAAGTCATATTCGAAGTCCGATCCAGCATCGCTGAAGGCCAGCCCATTGCGGAGCCGCTCTCGGAAACGGAGATTTTTCCCAGCATGGTGACCCAGATGATCGCCGTTGGCGAAGCAACCGGAGCCCTGGATTCCATGCTCGAAAAAATAGCCGACTTTTACGAAGATGAGGTTGATACTGCCGTCGACGCCTTAACAGCAATGCTTGAACCGCTGCTCATGGTCTTCCTTGGTGGCGCTATCGGAGGGCTCGTCATTTCCATGTACTTACCCATTTTCAAAATGGCGGGGGCTTTTGCCGGCTGAACATTTCTCCATGACAAACAATCCTCGGATCTCCCGTCCGGAACTGACCTCACGGCTGCAGATCCTCATGTTTCTGCGAGTGCTCCTGGTTTCTCTCCTTCTCGGAGCATCGGTCCTCATTCAAATCAGAGAGACACGTACCTACTTCGGTTACATTCAGAGCTTTCATTTCTTCCTGCTGGCCGCTGTCTTTCTGTTGACTTTCGTTTACATCGTCATTCTCAAGAGCGCCCGCAACCTTTTGCTCTTCGCATACGTGCAACTCTTCGTTGATTCCTTTATCATCACTGCAATCATCTACTCCACGGGAGGAGTGGATAGCATTTTTTCCTTCCTTTACATTCTCGACATCATAGGTGCGAGCATCATCCTCTACAGAAAAGGCGCCATACTTATTGCCTCTTCCAGCAGTATTCTCTTCGGATTGTTGCTGGATTTTCAGTTCTTCGGGTGGATCCATGCTTTGGGAACCCGCGCGGTCTCTTATTCCGTCGAGCAGCGCATGCAGTTCTTCTTCCTGGCACTCGTAAACATGGCCGCGTTTTACCTGGTCGCTTTCCTGAGTTCGTTTCTATCCGAACAAGCGCGAAAGAGCCGAGCCGAGCTCAGGGCCAAGCAAACCGATCTTGACCAATTGGAGATTCTCAAGGATTCCATCATCAACAGCATCAGCTCAGGCCTGATCGCCCTTGATGCCGGGGCGAAAGTGATCCTGTTCAACCCCGCTGCCGAGGAAATGTTCTCAAAAAAGTCTTCCGCTTGTCTGGGAGAGTCCATTCATGAACTTCTGCCAGGCATTGCCGCCTACTTTTCTCATCAGAAAAGGACCTCAGAACTGACGCTGCCACGGGGGGTTCCTTTTGCGGATATCCCCTTTAAAAGGCCTGGTCAAAAACCGCTGCATCTCCGGTTGTCCATTTCGCCTCTCCAGTTCGGAACGGATCTTGAACAGGGACACATTCTGGTCTTTCAGGATATGACATCCATAAGAAAAATTGAACAGAAGATGAAGAAAGTGGAAGGATTGGCTCTCATTGGCGAATTGGCTGCAGGCATTGCTCATGAAATAAGAAATCCCATGGCTTCCATCAGTGGTTCAATCCAGATGATAAAGGGCCGTCTGGGCAAGGATGATATTAACAGCCGCCTCATGGAAATCGTGCTGAGGGAGATCAAGCGGCTGAACGAACTGCTGAATGATTTTCTTCTTTTCGCGAGACCGAAAAAAGTGAAACTGCGTGCGTTTGACCTGACGGATGTTATTCTTGACTCCCTCGAACTTTTCCAGAACAGTCAGCATTGGAATGAAGAAATCCGCGTACTCCCGAAGATTTCTGAACATATCAGGCTCATTTCTGACCCGGAACTGATCAAACAGATATTGTGGAACCTCTTCGTCAATGCCTTTGAAGCCATGCCGACGGGAGGGACTCTCCAGATCAAGGCAACAAAGGAGAACGGGCCGGAAGAGTCACCCGATGACCAGGGATGGGTGCGCATTGTGGTGCGGGACACGGGCAATGGATTCGACGAATCGGCCATGTCTCATCTTTTTACCCCCTTTTTCACCACGAAAGAAGAGGGGTCCGGCCTCGGTCTGGCCATTGTGAAGCGTGTCGTAGATACCCTGCATGGCGAGGCATTCGGAGAGAACCATCCCGATGGCGGCGCTGAAATTACAATTCTCCTCCCATCTCTCTCCGACGAACAGCCTGACGATGATGCACACCCCAGATTAGGAGTTGGCAAATCTCCAATAATCTGACAATATAGGCCCGGAAATTTATCCGAAGCAGGAAAGACCCTTGGCTCCGATGTCGAATGTGAAAAAGCACCTTTTCTTCGCATCCGGCGGAAGCCATGACTTGTTGCTCCGTGTCGATCATTTGGCACTTGGAATTGCACTGTCGGTTGTAATATTCACGTGCCGTTTCACCGTCAGCGGCCCGTCGGAAGGGCTTCATTATGTCAATAAAGATGCAGAGACTCACTGATCAGGAATGGTTTTCAACCATCATGAAGCCGAGCCGATACCTGGGCGGGGAAGTCAATGCGGTCCGGAAAGATCCTGCTCAGACAGAGGTCTCGATTGCCCTCTGTTTTCCGGATGTCTATGAAGTTGGCATGTCCCACCTGGGGCTGAAGATCCTCTACCATATCCTCAACAGCAAGTCATGGCTGGCGGCGGAGAGGGTGTTTACTCCCTGGAAGGATCTTGAAGAGGCCATGCGATCATCCGGTTGGCCGCTTGAGTCTCTGGAATCGGGGAGAGCATTGTCGGGTTTTGATGTGGTCGGATTCAGCCTGCAGCACGAACTCTGCTACTCAAATGTACTCACCATGCTCGATCTGGGCGGGATATCTTTTTTTTCGCGGCAGAGAAGGACTGGCGACCCCTTCGTCATTGCAGGCGGCCCTGCGTGCTTTAACCCCGAGCCTGTTGCCGATTTCTTTGACGCGTTTGTGATAGGAGACGGCGAAGAGGCCGCCCTTGCCATATGCACGGCCGTACGTGAAGCCAAACAGCACAACATCACGGACAGAGGAGTTTTGCTCGCGGAGCTCCGGCACATTCCCGGAGTATACATCCCCTCGCTTTTCAGGGTGCACTATCATTCGGCAGGACCGGTGAAGGCGGTGGAACCCGTTCTTCAGGATTACCGGGGGATCAGGAAGGTCGCTGTGCCGGATATTGAAAACTATCCTCCGCCTCCTGCGCCCGTGGTCGCCTTCACGCCTCTGGTGCACGACCGGCTGACCATCGAGATTTCACGGGGTTGTACGAGGGGCTGCAGGTTCTGCCAGGCCGGAATGATCTACCGCCCGGTCAGAGAACGCCGTCCCGAAAACATACTCAGATATGCAGAGGAAGGCCTCAGAAACACGGGCTGTGAAGATTTATCGCTCCTGTCCCTCAGCTGCGGGGATTACGAATGCCTCATCCCCCTCCTCCGAGCGCTCATGGATCGATTCGAGGATCAAAGAGTTTCACTCAGCCTTCCGTCGCTGCGAATCGACAGCGTCGATCCCGCCTGGATGGAACAGATAAAAAGGGTGAGGAAAACAGGTTTCACCCTGGCGCCGGAAGCAGGAAGTGATCGTCTTAGAAGGATCATAAACAAGGGGCTCACTGATGAGGATATTCTCCGCACAGCACGGCTGGTCTTTGATGCCGGCTGGAACCTGATCAAACTCTATTTCATGATCGGACTTCCCGGAGAAAGGGAATCGGACCTGGATGAAATGGTCTCTCTGATAAGGGAGGTAGCTGCACTCGCGGGGAAGACAGGAAGAAAGGCGAAGGTACACGCCAGTGTTGCCACCTTTGTGCCGAAATCCCACACACCGTTCATGTGGGATTCTCAGCTCTCCCGGGAAGAGGGCTGGATGCGCATCAATAAGCTTCGGCAATCCCTGAAGGGCGGCCGTGTGCGCCTGAAATGGAACAGCCCGGAGCTGAGCTGGCTGGAGGGCATCTTTTCGCGAGGTGACAGACGGTTGGCCCCTGCCCTCGTCACTGCGTGGCGTCTGGGAGCACGGTTTGACGCTTGGGACGAACACTTCGAGAAAGTCATATGGGAAAAGGCCTTCCTGGAAAACGGGATTGACCCTTCATTCTACCTTTATCGAAAAAGGTCCCTGGATGAAGTCCTCCCCTGGGCACACATCAACTCCGGTGTCTCCAATGGCTACCTGAAAAAGGAACGGAAAAAGGCACTTCAGGAAGCTGGAACACATGACTGCAGGGAGAAGTGCCTTGAGTGCGGCGCGTGTGATCATAGTACGATAGATCCGCTCCTTGTCTCGGGCTGGAGCCATGACTCCGGGCAGAAGGCTACCCCTTTGTCCGACGGTTCCAAAGGAACGAAGTATCGCCTCACTTTCAGGAAGGTATCGGAGGCTCGTTTCCTGGGCCACCTTGAACTGGTACGTGTGTTCCTGCGGGCCTTCAAAAGGGCGGGTATACGTCTGGTGTATTCAAAAGGATACCATCCCATGCCCAAAATATCATTCGTCGCGGCACT
>CAZEGG010000088.1:0-11086 GCA_964511755.1 uncultured Desulfobacteraceae bacterium
CGGCTGGCAGAAATGTTATTACCACTTAACGGGAAATAATGAAATGAAAATCTTTTTCCGTCCGGATCAGCAATCCCCTCCGGGCTGCCTTCTGTTTGTTTCTCAAGGACAAAATTGCTCTATAATTATATCATACTTTATGGTAAAAGACACTTTCGTTTTCAACAGGGTTCACGAAAGGAGTGCACGATGCTTCAAGTCGATATCCCCGGATTCGGTTCGGTCGCGCTGCAGCACCTGGTCTCGGACTTCACCGGGACACTATCCGTCGGCGGAAGACTCCTGGCGGGAGTGAAAGAAAGGCTCACTCAACTGGCTGAGTTTCTGGAGCTCACAATTCTCACTGCGGACACCTTCGGCGTTGCGAAGCAGGAGTTAAACGGAATTAATTGCTCGATCCACATCCTCTCGGGTTCTTCCCATGATATTCAAAAAGAGAAGTATGTCAGGGAGCTTGGGCAGGAGACAATAGTGGCGCTCGGCAACGGCCAAAATGACCGGCTTATGCTGAAAGCCGCAAAGATAGGGATAGCGGTCACTGAAGGTGAAGGCTGTGCCGTGGATGCAATTATGGCGGCGAACATCCAGGTGACCCGAGCAGTGGACGCCCTTGACCTCCTGCTTCATCCCAAACGTTTGAAGGCAACCCTGAGGTTCTAATTCTCTGGATTCCAAAGTGAATCTCCTGACGCAGAACGGGAGGCATTGTGAGGCCCCCGAGGGAGACTCGGAACGGAATCCCGCCAGGCGGGACTTCCTGAGCAGCATCCACTTCCAGACCCCGGATCGGCAGAACCTGTCAGGGTCCTCCACCAGGGGTGGGGGGGTGAATCGAAACTGATTGGAAGCAGGTCTGATATTCAGTTTCTTGCATACACTAATGACAGGCCGTCAGGCTCTGAAAATCATAAAAGCACCCAGCAGTCCGAGGAGAACGAACATGACCTTCCGGTACTGGACGTCGTTGATCCTGCCGTAAAAAAGAGATCCCACTAAGGTACCGAACATGAGTGCAGGAAATGAGACGCCGAAGTATTTGAGGACGACCGGTGTGATAAAGCCGTTCATGAGGTAGAAGAGAAGGACGATCATATCCAGAACAAAGAATATCCCCTGGAGGGATGCCTTCAGCCGGTCCTTGGGCCAGTCCTGCAAGGACGTATACACAATGACGACGGGACCTGAAGCGCTGAAAGCCCCTCCAATGCAGCCTCCGAGAAAGCCGAATATGTATGCCCATCTTTCGCGGGTCCCTCGCGGCAGTCTCCGGGATACCAGGCTGTACAGAGAATAGGCGAGAAGCAGACTGCCCAGGACAAGCTCAACCGTGCCCTTGTCTACCCGTTTAAGGAACTGCACCCCCAGGGGAATGCCCGGCACCGTTCCGATCAGGAAGGGGGTGATCTTTTTCCATGAGAGATGATCCCAGAGCTGGATCAGGAGGATGGTGGTCATGGCAAACCCTGCCAGCGCAGTCAAAGGTATCACTGTCTTGATATCCAGAAACGCTGCGAGGAGGGGAATTGCCAGGAGAATTGATCCGAATCCCGACAGCCCCTGGGTGAAGCCGGCAAAAAAAATGACCGCACAGATCAATAGATAGGTGTTCATCAGGCTGAATCACCTGTCCCCGGATTCAGGATGGAATAGGATCGATTCGCTGATGCTTCATTCAAAATGTGTCCTCTTTTCGATTCAGAATCACCGCCACAAGTACCATTGTCTGACCATGGGTACTGCCGGTCCGTCATGCTGCTAAAGTCACTAGAGTACGTTTCCGACTCATTTGAGGTCTTGACGTGATCTTATACCGTGCATCCTACCAAAAGTGAAGCCTAATGATTTCAAATGCGTCAGCAGATTGGCGCATTCTTGCTCTCCTCCGTCATGACGATCCTGAACGGATATGAAAATGCAGAAATCTACGGCGAGCGAAGTAGCTGATTCGTGTGCAACGCCCGTTTTGATACGCAGGACGGCCCAAATCCACCACCTGACTCTTGCTCCGTGAGTTTCACTGGAGGATTTGGCGAAAGTCCCGGTCACCAGGTGTCAGATGCAAGTCGAAGATCCCGTCCCAGGCGGGGGCGCCGCATCGTAGATCCCGTGTTGTGTGCGGGAGGAGCGACGATCGAGGCGTATAAACAATACGTCGCAGGGAGGAGCGACCGAAGGCAATCCCGCCGACGGAGGGAATGATATCTTGATGGTGGCTCAGGGGATGGCTGGCATAGTTGTTGCTTACATCGTATAGCAGCAAGTCCGGGCAGAGTGCATCTTTTCGGATTTTTCAAAAGGACCGAAAATGAAATGCCGTTTTGATAAATTCCGGGGTCCGAAAGAAGGAGAAATTGAATGGCAGAGGCGGCACGGAGAATGGATCAGGAGCTGAATGCGGCTGAAGAGAAGGAAGGCAAATATCTGACCTTTAGCCTGGCCGGAGAGGAATACGGCATCGCTATACTCAAAATCAAAGAGATTATCGGGATGATGCCCATTACCCCTGTGCCCCAGACGCCTGAGTTTTTCAAAGGGGTAATCAATCTTCGGGGGAAGGTGATTCCGGTTATAGATCTCAGACTCAAGTTCGGCATGGAGGCCGCGGACTTCACCGACCGCACCTGTACTATCGTGGTGGAAATTGACGGCGCATCCGGCACCGTAATGACCGGCATCGTGGTTGACTCCGTTTCCGAAGTGCTCAATATAACAGGGGAAGACATCGAAGACACGCCCTCCTTCGGCACCGATCTCAATACGGATTATATCCTGGGCATGGCAAAGACGGCAGGCGGCGTCAAGATTCTTCTCGATATCGACCGGGTACTGAGTGATGAAGAGATAGCTGAGCTCGAAACAGGCAAACAGCAGTAAACCGGAACATCTATCTCCCCGAAAACGGGACCATTCAGCAACCTGGGACAACAAAAAGCGCTCACGCCAGCGGCATCTAACTGCGCTTCGTTCGAGCCTCTACAGGAACCTCTGAATTAGCAAAACAATCAATAGCGCCGCCAGCACGTACGCAGCATACATGTTCACCCGACCCGAGTGCATGCGTCCAAACCGGTTTGCAAGGTATCGGCTCCCGAGGATGACAGGCCTTCCGAAGAGACGGTCCAGGAGATGAGGTTCCTTTTGCTCTTTTTTAATAGCACTCAGAAAATGCTGATGAATGGTCTCCCGGGCATTATGAACCGGGACAGGCCGGAAAATGCCGCTGAATATGACCCGCACGGGATTCGAGAATCCGGTTGCACTGTAGGTCATCTCGGGGAGAAGCCTTCTCATCCCTCCGCTCCAGGCGGGCCGTCGTTCAAGACGTCTTCGCCTGGTAAAGAAACGCACACCGAGAAACCCGCATCCCAGAAGCAGCACAAGGACCACCACCGTGTATGATGGGGACATGGCAAAGATAACCGGATTTTGCTTCCCGCCCCGGTGCATAATCACCAGTCCTCGTCCTGGAAGCACACCGCTTCCCACCTGAGCTCCCAGTTTGTGAAAGTCTGAGACAAAGGTCTTCGAAAACTGCGCGTTTCCCCTGCCCACAGTAAAAAACGGGGGCACAAGCTGATCCACCGCGCTCTCGTGCACATAGGGCCTTGCCACCTGATCCATCACGGGAACCACATAGGTGGGAAGAATACCGAGCAGGAAACAGGCGACGGCCAGGAAGGCCATGGGGACAGTCATGGACCGCCGAGCCTCACGCACCGTCTCGACAGCTTTGCTCCTTGCCTTCCCCAGAAAATTCATGCCGAAGGCCTTCACGAAACAGGTGACGGCCAGAGCTGCGGTCAGAGCCAGGCCCGCGCCGCAGAGGGCGAACACGATTTTCACCGCCAGCGAAGAGAGAACGGCACACTGGAGCAGAGTCTGGAGGGTCAGCCATTCGCTGACGAAGCCGTTGAAGGGCGGCAGGGCTGCAATGGACAAGGCCCCGGCCAGGAAAAAAAGAGCAGTCCACGGCATCCGCCTGATGAGGCCGCCCATTCTGTCCATGTCCCGGGTCCCTGACCGGTACTCCACCGCGCCCGCGCTGAGGAAGAGGAGGGACTTGTACAACGAGTGGTTCGTCATGTGGTACAGGGCTGCAATAAAAGCAAGTCCCGCGAGCACCGGATGGCCCATGGAGAAAAACACGAAGCCTGCGCCAAGACCCGCTGTTATGATGCCCATATTCTCAACCGAACTGTGTGCCAGCATCTTTTTCATATCGTTTTCCGGCGTAGCATAAAGAATCCCGGCCAGTGCGGAGAGAGTGCCGATGACCAGAACGACAACACCTTGATTTGTATGTGTAATCGGAAGGATATCCCAGTTTATTCTCAACAGGCCGTACAGACCGAGGTTCGACGCGGCAACAAACAGGGCCGAGACGTTCGCGGGCGCAGCGGGATAGGCCCGATGGACCCAGCTGTTTACGGGAACCAGCCCTGCTTTTATCCCGAATCCGAAAAAGGAAAGCAGGAATACGGCCCAGCGAGACGCCGCACCCAGACTGGTCCCTCCGGACCTGAGAGCGGTGAAGACGATGCTGCCCGTACTCCCGGCAATAACCAGAAAGGCCAGCAGGGCAGCAAGAGTGCCCGCCTCGCTCATCAACAGCATGATCATCCCTGCCCTGGTATTCTTCTCTTGTTCATGCTCAAAATTCACCAGAAAGTAGCACAGGATGGACATGGCCTCCCATCCGATGAAAAACAAAAAGATATCTCCTGCGACGAGCGTCAGCACAATCGAGGCGAAAAGGAGGTGATAGAACACGGAAAAGGTGCTTAGACTGTATTTGCCCGCATATTTTCTGAGGTATCCTGCAGAGAAAACCGATACCGGGAGAAAGACAAGTCCTGTTACACCAAGGAACAGAGAAGATAACCGGTTGATCTCGATGGTCAGTGTGCCGACCGGCGGTATAGTCCAGAGATGCGCCGAAAAGAACCGGCCGGAGATGAGGACGGTGCCGCTCATCCACACCAGGATGAGTGACGCCGCACCGGCGATGATAGAGAGAAAAAGAGGATTTTTTTCGTCCGATGTTATCGCTCCAACAAATACGCCCAGAGCACACAACAAGAAAAAGAGCAGTAAGAGATTCCCTGTTTGCACCATGTTACTGTCGCTCCTTTCCGGCATCCAGAGTCCGCTTCCCTGCGGCCAGAAGAAGGGCGTGGACAATTGCAAGGGGCGGCGGCGGGCAGCCCGGTACCTTGATGTCTATGGGCACAGCCTCTCCTATCCCTCCTCTGGACGCAAAGCTTGTTCCAAACACGCCGCCGGACAGGGCACAGGTCCCGACGGCGATGACCTTCTTCGGCAAGGGCATGGCCTCGTAGGTTTTCCTGAGGGCACCGGCCATGTGCTCTGAGAGGGGGCCTGCGACCAGCAATATGTCTGCAGCCCTCGGTGTCGGAGTGATAAAAAAGCCCAGCCGGTGGATGTTATAGTACGGGCCCGTAATCTGCTTGATCTCGCTCATGCAGGCCCCGCACGCTCCTGCATCCAGCACCCTGATATGGAGAGATCTGGAAAACGGCCCGCCCAGACCGTGACCTTCTTTCGCAAACCGAGACCATTCGAAGCCATCCTCCCAGCCGTTGGAGACGGAATCTCGCTGTCGGCACCTGGAGCAATGGATGCAGAGTTCCCGGTTCACCAGGACTTCATCCTTGACGCTGCGTAATGCACCTGTCGGACAGAGATGAACAACGGCCCCCGCATCTTCCTCCCGGGAAAACCTCGTGTCTGCAGGCCTTCCCGGCGAAACCCCCGGGGTCGTTTCCTGTGTGCGGGGATACGTTGTCGTCTTTATCCCTGTTCGTAATCCTCTCCAAACCCACTTGGTCATATGGCACCTCCTACCGGTCACACTCGGCATTGGAAAGGCCGAAAGTCGCCATGATGATCGGGAAATCCTGAAACGCAAAATCCTCTGCGGCAAGATGAAAGCCGTGCCAGTTCACGAAGGAGGGCGTCATCACCCGATATCGCTCAACCATTCCGTCTTCACCCAGGCGAACCCAGTGAAACGCGGCTCCCATCGGGGCCTCCACCCAGCCAAGCGCGGCCCCCGCCTTCATGTCGATCTTCTTCTTCACCGGTCCCGACGGCAGAGAAGAAGATCCCTGTCGAATAAGATTGACCGATTGTTCGGCCTCGCTGAAAAGCACTCTTAGCCTGGCGTAGCCGTCTCCCTCCTCCTCGCGCGGGACCTGGTACTTCAAACGGTCATCATAGCCGGCATACGGCTGTACCTCACGGAGATCGCGGGACACGCCGGATGCCCGGGCGACAGGGCCCACGAGTCCATACGAAACGGCCTTTTCTTTTGAAACGGTTCCCACCTCTTCCAGCCGGTCCAGAAAAGAACTCGTGAAACGCAGCATTTCCTGGAGATTCTTCAATTTGCCGAGCAACCCCCATAACGTCTCACTTACCCTCATGCAGTGGGCATCTGAAAGGTCGCAGGAAAGGCCGCCGGGAATATTCAGGCCGAAAAGGTACCGATGTCCCGTGAACCGGCAGGTAAGCCGCAACAGTTCTTCTTCAAGGATATGTGCCTGGGCAGCCGCTACGGTAAGGGCGGTCGATGCGCAGATCCCTGCGATCGCACCCACATGGTGCCGAAGCCTTTCCAGCTCGGCGAGCAGCACACGCAGGGCCTTCGCCCGCTGAGGAAGATCGATACCGGTGATTTCTTCCACTGCCTGGCAGAAGGCGAGAGAATGGGCAAACGCGGATGTCCCGGAAAATCGCTCCGCCAGAAGGACCACCTTTTCAGGAAGCTGTCCCTCGGCGATCTTTTCCACGCCTCGATACTTGTAGAAAAATCGCGGGATGGTACGGATGACATCTTCCCCCACCGTCTCCAGGAAGAAACTGGCTGATTCGGCATGGTCCGAATAGACAGGCCCGATGGGCATCATGAAAGATCCTGAGGCCTCAAGAATCCGCCTGGGTTGCCACTCAGGAACCGCTTCTTCGAAAGAATACGGTTTTCCCGCATCAAAGGATGAGCGCATCGGATTCACCCCTTCAGGCCATTCTTCATGCAGGACGAAATCGCCAAGCCGCGGGTGTCCTTCAAAGCAGAGTCCGAACAGATCTTCGATTTCACGTTCCTGCCAATCTGCGGCATGAATGTACCCGCTGATACTGGGAACTCTTGTAGTGAGCAAAGGAAACCGAACCGTCACGTGCACCTGTCCCGTACCTTGCGGCCCATAGAAGATGTAGTGGATGGCCCATTCAGGATCCCTCTCCTCGGCTACAAGGGTGGCAAAGCTGTATCCCAGCTCGGAAAACAGCCAACCGCAGAGTTCCGGCAGGAGTTCAGATCCCGGGTTGAGACTGACGGTCGATTTTTCGCGATCGACCTCCACTCCCACGCGTTCCTGCCATCGTGCGGCCACGAGGTTCGGTATCTCGTCGAACTGCCGAATAGTATGTTTTGGAAGCGCCATGTTCTTACCTCCCGAGAGAGAATGCGGCAAGCTGCAGAAGAGCATGCATTGGACGAGGAAGCGAGATCCCGAGCACCACGATGGGAATGACCGCGAGGGCCAGGGTCGCTTTGCAGCTCAGCGGCAGAGCTGAGGGGGAAGGCAGTTCGGATGCCCTGCCGAACACCATCCGGTTTATGTGGTACATGATCCCGCAAAAGGCAATGGCGATGAAGAGGACAAGTCCCCCTATCACCAGGTAATGACCCGCCGAAAGTCCGGCCCTTATTATGGAAAACTCACTGAGGAAGACAGCGAACGGGGGTGCACCGGCGATTGCCAGACCTCCCAGCATCAGAGAGATTCCTGCTGCCGGCGATATGCGCATCAGCCCGCGCACCGACGATATGTCACGGGTACCGGTCACTAGGAGCGCGGAACCGGCCGCGAAGAAGCAGAAAGACTTGGTGACCGCATGGGCCAGGATCTGGTACACCGCGCCCAGGTGAGCGGCTCCGCCGCCCAGTCCTGCCGCCACGAGAATGATTCCCATGTGTTCAACGGTGGAAAAGGCAAAAAGTCTTTTGTAATCTCTGACCTGGATCAGCAGAAAGGCGGCGACCCCGGCGGAGAGCAGACCAAAGGTGATGAACCAGGATGATGACGTGTCTCCCGGGATCTCATCGAGAATCGGGAGGAACCGAATGATAACATAGAGTGCGGTGGTGGTTTCAATTCCTGAGAGGAGCGCACAGACCGGAGAAGGCGCCTGGCTGTGCGCATCCGGCAGCCAGGTGTGAAGCGGAACCAGACCAGCCTTTGTCCCGAACCCTATCAGAATAAAGAAAAAAGAGGTCTTGAGAAACACAGGCCGGATCTTCGGAGCTGCCTCCGAAAGCGCCCGCCACGTGAAGTTTTCCGCCCCGACGACCCGGAGGCCCCAGTACAAAATCAGGACCCCGACAAGGGCTACCGCAGCACCCATGCAGGTAAGCACTACATATTTCCACGCAGCCTCCAGGGCCTCAGGAGTATTTTCAAAACCGACCAGGAAGACGGAGAAAAGCGTGGTCAGTTCGACGGCGATCCAGACGAGGGCAACGTGCGTGAGGAGGGGAACAGCCAGCATGGAGAACAGGAACAGGTTATAGCGCGCGTAATATCGTCGTGTTTTTTCAAGGCCTTGTTCCCCGTTTGTCTTCCTCATGTATCCCAAAGAAAAGAGAGAAGAGGTGAACCCCACGAAAGAAACCAGGACGAGAATCAGGGCGCTCAAGCCATCGCAGGAAAGCGGGCCTCCCGGCGTCGCGGTGCTGCTTTCCGTGGGAAGTCCGGGATGAAAGGCCACGGTTGATGACAAGACAAACACGACAAGGGTCCCGATGATAGTGACCCAGGGGTCGACAGCACGCCTTCTCAAGGGAATCATGCAAATGGCAGCCGCAATCAGAGGTATCAACAGGATGATGACAAGTTCCATTTTCACTTATTCCTCCTTCAGGCTGGTCATTTTCCCTACGAGTGTGCTCCCCACGCGTTTGTGGATATTCCGCGTGAGGAGTCCTACGACCAGAGCGATGATCAGCACATCGAATGCTGCTGCCAGTTCAGCCATGAACGGGAGGTTCGGCGCAATGCAGACTCCCGCCAGAAAGGCCCCGTTTTCCATGGTCAGGATGCCCAGGAGCTGCGGCAGCGCCTCTCTTCTCACCGTGACGGCATACCCGCCGATCAGGAGCCCGGCCACGCCGACGGGAAGATTGACTTTCAGAAAGACGTCGCCCCAGTCCAGGAGAGGGCGGACTATGAAATAGCTGCATATAACGAGTCCTGCCGCGATGAGGAGAGACGTGGGAATATTCAAGACCTGTCTGATTTCCCGGCGCGCGTGGATTTCATGGCTGAGCATGCGGTAGAGGAGCCACGGGATCATGAATGCCTTCGTGAAAATGGTGATGCCGGCCACCACAAAGAGGTGTACCGATGCGTACTCATACCCCAGGATACAGGCTGACCCTGCGAGGAGAAGAGACTGAATGACGAACAGCCGCAGGCTGCCGATTACCTGCCTCATCCCGACGATGCCGAATACGGTGAGGACGAAGAGACCGCCCGCGAGAGCGTTGAGCTGGACCATTTCTTTCTCCTAAACCCCGATGAGTTGGACAACAACCGCCACCACGGAGGTGACAAACGCAGCTCCCATGAACTCGCTGATCCGAAACAACCGCAGTTTTGAGAGGGATGATTCAATGACCACCAGAATGACCACGAAAACAAGCATCTTCAGTAAAATAAGGGGAATCGCAAGCAAGAGGTCCCAAAAGGCGCCAGTCCCGGCAAGACCCCAAGGGCAGACAAGCACATTGAGAAAGATGCATAAAAGGACGAAAAACTTCATGCAGCCGCCCCATTTCATGAGTGCGGCGCCCCGCCCTGAATATTCCAGTCCTTTCGACTCGTCGATCATGGCCAGTTCAAAGTGGCCTGAAGGATTGTCCACGGGAATGCGGCCGCTCTCCGCAATAACGAGCATGAGGAACGCCAGCAGGACAAGTATATGGGCGGGAGCAAAAAAGTTGGCAACAGGGGTAATCCATGCCTGCTGTACAATGTAGGGGATGGTCGAGCCCGCCACAAAGGACACCGTGAAAAAGACGATCATGAACACCGGTTCGGCAAGAAAGCCGACCATCCGTGTCCGGCTTGCCCCCATCGGTCCGTAGGGATTACCCGTGTCCATGGCCGCAAGTGCGGCAAAGAACCCTCCCAGCGCGAGTATGGAACCGCCAGCCAGCATGTCGCCCATGAACGCGAAAAAAAGCGGGTAATCCGTAAGCACCGGAATAAGCAGAGTGACAAAGATCGGCGACACAAACACGATATAAGGGGTGAATCGAAAGATCCATGAACTTTCCTCCGAAATCACCTCATCCTTATGGAAGAGCTTCCAGATATCCCGATAGGGCTGAAGAATACTCGGTCCCCTTTTTGACTGGACCCGCTCCTTGAGGCGATCAACAATACCTTTGATGAGCGGCGAAAAGCCCATGACCACCAGGACCTGCATGATGTTCCACACAATTTTCTGTGTCACTTGTCCTAACCTCCGAAACGGTATCTGCATCAGGCCGGACAGATGTGCACGAACGACGGCGGGAGAATTGTTCCCGGGAGATGGGAGAACAAATCCGGGCAAAGGATCAGGTGATGTCTTGCGCCCGGATCAGGAGATAAAAAAAACTCCCGCCATGCTGTTGGCGAGAGTTCTGAAGGATATGCAGACATTACTCCCGCCGGCGTCTGTCTCGGCAGGAGTCATCAGCACCGAAGTGCGGTTAAAAGGTGAACTCCATCACCTCTTTTCAATTGGTACTTGGTAAGAGTACATATTGAATCGTCGGTGTCAAGCATTTTTTCCACACCCCCGAATCCGCCGCCGCCTTCCCCCTCGCGTCTGTAGGAGCGCTGTCGAGGGAGGTTCCGATCGGATCTGTACCCAGTGAGTGTCCTCCCGCGGACCGGGAAGCATCAGATGGCCCCCGAGGAGGGCTCAGGGAGGGAGCCTTTTCTGGAGTGACCGGCAAGAGGGCACCGTTCTTTTCGTGACTTATCAGTGGGGGAACCCGCAGCTCGACGAA